>NZ_DCAN01000005.1:0-178049 GCF_002311545.1 Sulfitobacter sp. UBA1132
TGCCATGACGAAACGCGGAGTGACCGAGCGATTACCCCATGTTTTGCGACCCCTCCAGCCCCTGGCAGAAAGGCACAGTCGAGAACACGAACCGACGCCTTCGAAGGTGGCTGCCCCGCAAACGCGACATCCGGCAATGCACAGATCACGATATGAAGGTGATCTGTGATCGCCTCAACAACACGCCGCGCAAGTGTCTTGGATGGAAGACGCCAGCCGAAGTCTTCCGCGAAAAGATATTGGAGGAAATGCGATGACGCCCCTACCCTGATCCCAACAAGGGTCGCGGTTCAGGTATCGCTTACAAAAGGCGACAGGGAACGCGTCTCATTAGACGAGAACTGTATCTTCTCTCGCCGGCGACAACGAACGTCAGCGATAGCATCCCACGTATCGACGCGGCTTCAGACGCCAGGCGCCCCTATCTGGCGGCGGCCAATGCTGCGCGCAGGGTTTCTCTGTCACCGATATGGTTCGCGAGGATGAGGATCAGGCGGGCGTTGAATGCGTCGCTTTCGTCCTTGCTTCGCCCTTCATGTGCGCAAAGCAATTCATCATAGAACCCGTCCGGATCCTTGATGTTCGGTTGAAGGTTGAGCCCCATCGTTACTGCCCCTTTCCTGTTGCGATGCTTACGGCTGACCGGATGTCTGCGGCGCTTGCGCGGGCCCACCGTGCGGCGACATGCTGGTCCGGGCGGATCAGGTAGATGCCGCAGGGCGTGTCGCCGAGGTAGCGTACCGCAATGGCTCCGCTGGGATCGTCGGTTTGCGTGTTCAGCGTGACGGTGTTTACCGTGACCCCGTCGACCTCGGCCAGCGCGGGCGGGCCGGTATTGATCGCCAGAACAGTGAACACGCCGCCCACAACGTCCAGCAAGAAGCCGTCCCTCAAGGGCGCGTCGTTGCAGGTGGCGCCGACACGGCTTGTCGCGGGGCCATTCAGCGCATCGGGGCCGTTCAGTGACAGCCCATCATAGACACATGGCACAGACAAACGACCGGAATTCACCAAGGGCCGTGCAAATGCGTGACGGTGTGCGAGGCTCAACACCGCATTACGGAAAATCTTGCTCATCTCTGTCTTCGGGGTGAGAAAGTCCGTTGCGCGGGTGGAGTTCAGGATATTCTCGTCAGCCCCGTGGACCCGTTCTTGCGAATAGCTGTCCAGCAGGCGGTCGGGTGCCAAGCCCTTGATCACCAGATCAAGTTTCCACGCCAGATTGTCCGCGTCCTGCACGCCGGAGTTGGCCCCCCGCGCCCCGAAGGGAGAGACCTGATGCGCGCTGTCGCCCGCAAAGAGCACCCTGCCGTGTCGAAACTTTTCCATACGCCGACATTGGAACGTGTAGATCGAGGTCCATTCGAGCTCGTATTCCGCCCCCTCGCCCAACATGGCATCCACGCGGGCGCGGATATTTTCGGGCTTGAGTTCCTTGGCGCGGTCAATGTCCCACCCCAGTTGGAAATCGATCCGCCAAATGTCATCGGGCTGCTTGTGTAAAAGCGCCGACGCGCCGCTGCCTTTGAAGGGCGGCTCGAACCAGAACCAGCGTTCGGTCGGGAAATCGGCCTTCATCTTCACGTCAGCAATCAGGAAATTATCCTCGAACACGCGGCCCTCAAAGCTCAGGCCCAGCATCTCGCGCGTGGGAGACCGTGCGCCATCGCAAGCGACCAGCCAGTCGGCCTCAAGCTGGTAGGGGCCGTCGGGTGTGTTGATATCCAGCACCACGTGATCGCCCTGCGGTGTCACACCCGTGACCGCGTTGCGCCCGCGGATTTCAATGGGCGCGCCGTCAGATTGCGCCACACGGATTTCATCCACGAGGTATTTCTCGAAATAGGGCTGTTGCAGGTTGATAAACGCCGGAGCCTTATGGCCGTCTTCGGGTTGCAGGTTGAATTCGAACACCCTTTCATCGCCATGAAACACCTTGCCGACGTTCCACTGAACGCCCTTGTCGATCATCGCTTTGCCCGCGCCAAGGCGGTCGCAGATCTCGAGCGTGCGTTTCGCAAAACAGATGGCGCGACTGCCCTGTCCGACCCCTTCATGATCATCCAATACCACAACAGGCGTGCCCTTGCGCCCAAGATCAAGCGCCAGCGCCATCCCGATGGGCCCGCCCCCGACGATCACCACAGGGTGACGCCGGGGGGCAAGATCCTGATCCGCACCCTTTTGGTAGGGGTAAAGTTTGAACGCGAGATCATAGCGCATATCGACCATGGTTTGCCCTCCCAGACCTAGCCTTAGCCCTGCAACTGCGCCCACATTTCCAGATCGCGCTTGTCTGTCCAGATACGCGGATGCCAGATGCCGCGGGCCTCGTCGAAGGCGCGGCTGACGTTGAACGGCAGGCAGTGCTCGTAGATCGCGTAATCCTTGAACTTCGGGTCGCATTCCGCGCGCACCGCATCCCATGCCTCTTTCAACGTGCCGCCTTTCATGGCGACCCGCTGCGCCGGCTTGAAGGTGCTTTCGACGAAATCACGCGTGCTTTCAATCGCCCGTTCAACGGCGTCTTTGCCGATCAAGGCGCCCCCCCGACCCGGTGCGATCGCATCCACGTCATAAGCCTTGATGTTATCGAGCGTTTGCCCCCAGTCGCCGAAGTATCCGTCGCCGCAATAGCAGGCCGAATGATCCTCAACGATGTCGCCGGTGAACATGACGTTCTGATCCGGCACATGGATCACCGCATCACCCGCCGTATGGGCGCGGCCGATATGTTTGATATCAACACGACGTTTGCCCAGATAGACGGTCATGCTGTCGCTGAATGTGGTGGTCGGGTAGGTCAGCCCGGGGATTGATTCATGCCCCTCGAACAACCGGGGAAAGCGTTGGAATTCGCTGTCCCAATCTTCCTGGCCGCGTTCCTCGACCATCGCGCGGGCAACGTCGGACATGATGATCTGCTGTGCCCCATAAGCAGAGGCCCCCAACACGCGCACCGCGTGATAATGGGTCAGCACCACATGGCTGATCGGCTTGTCGGTGACTTCGCGCACCTTCTCGATGACCTTATTGGCCAGACGCGGCGTCGCCTGTGCCTCTACAATCATGACGCTGTCATCGCCGATGATCACGCCCGAATTCGGGTCGCCTTCCGCGGTGAAGGCCCACAGGCCCTCGCCGACTTCGTCGAAGGTGACTTTCTTTTCTGTCATATCCCCTTGGGATGCGAATGCTTTTGCCATGGTTTTGGTCCTTTTACTTTGGGGAATTTTTTTGCGGATCGAACGGTGCTTTGGCACCTGTCCGACCCCACCTGATACCCGTTGCGCCCTGCGGCACCGCGCCGGGTCAACGTTGTGCCTTCACCGGTCGGAGACCCGCTTCATTTCTTGCCCGGGGTCCCGTCGAACTTCTTTTCGATGTCCGCCCAGCAATCGATGTAATCATCCTGCAAGGGGGCCTCCTGTCCGGCGAATTTCGTGAGTTGCTGCGGGAAGCGGGTCTCGAACATGAACGACATCGTATTGTCGAGCTTTTGAGCCGTCAGCTCTGCGTTGGAGGCCCCCTCGAAGGCATTACGATCAGGCCCGTGCGGCAGCATCATATTGTGCAAGCTGATCCCGCCGGGAATAAAGCCTTTGGGCTTCGCGTCATACTGGCCGTAAATATTGCCCATCAATTCGGACATGATATTCTTGTGATACCACGGCGGGCGGAACGTATCTTCCGCCACCATCCAGCGTTCCCGGAACAAGACAAAGTCGATATTCGCCGTCCCTTCGACACCGGAGGGCGCGGTGAGAACGGTAAAGATCGACGGGTCAGGATGGTCGAACAGCACCGCCCCCACGGGGCAATAGGTGCGCAGATCATATTTCACCGGCGCGTAGTTCCCGTGCCATGCCACCACATCAAGCGGTGACTGCCCGATCTTGGTTTCATGAAATTCCCCGCACCATTTCACCGTCACGGTAGAGGGGACTTCGCGGTCTTCAAACGCAGCAACGGGTGCTTTGAAATCGCGCGGGTTGGCCATGCAGTTGGCCCCGATCGGCCCACGATTAGGCAGCTCGAACTTTTGGCCGTAGTTCTCGCAGACAAACCCGCGGCACGGCCCTTCAAGCACTTCGACACGGTAGACCAGCCCCCGCGGAATGATCGCGATTTCCTGCGGCGCGATATCAATGATCCCCAGTTCAGTCGAAAACCGAAGGCGACCTTCCTGCGGGACGATCAGCATCTCGCTGTCGGCAGAATAGAAATACGCATCAACCATGGAGGCATTCACAAGATACACATGGGTCGCCATGCCGACCTGCGTATGGACATCCCCCGCCGTCGTCATCGTGCGCATCCCCGTCAGCCATGTCAGCGGCGTGTCTGTGTGCGGCAGCGGATCCCAGCGATATTGCCCAAGGCTCGTGACATCCGCGACAATGTTGGGCGCGGATTTCCAAAGCGGCAGATCAATCTTGTGATACCGGTGCGAGTGTTTGACCGACGGGCGAATGCGGTAGCACCAGGTACGTTCGTTCTGATGGCTTGGCGCCGTAAAGGCAGTCCCGCTAAGCTGCTCACCATAAAGCCCGTAGTTGCATTTTTGCGGGCTGTTCATCCCTTGCGGCAAGGCATCCGGCAGCGCTTCTGTCTCGAAATCATTCCCGAAGCCCGGCATATATCCGGCGTTGGCCCCGGGAAGAGACGGGGCTTGGGTCATACGGGTCGGATGTTTTTCGACAGTCATACTCGGCTCCTCGCGTTCCACTAGCGATTGCCTAAAGGTTGCATTTGTAACTAACAACCGGTTTTTTAGCGCTGCGGCATGATGGGGTGCAAGGGATGGCTAAAACATCTGGCGCCAGTTCCGCCGCGCCAATGTCGGCCCAACTGAAGCCACCGGACATGCCCCTAACAGATAGGCCCGCTTGGCAAGACACCTTGCAAAAACCGTTCTGGACTTCACAACGCCCGTGCGCATTATCTACCGTTTGGTCTATGCAACGCCCAAAGCGCGTATTGGAGAAGAATATATGAAAACGATAGTTCTCGCTGTTTTCAGCCTACAGGGCGGTGGTGCAGAGCGCGTTGTTCAGACCTTGGCCCGCACTATGAATGCCATGGGCCACCAAGCACACATCGTTGTTTTTAAAGACGACATCGATCACGATCTCGACCCTGAGGTGCCAATTCACAGGTTTCCATATCGGCTTTGGCGTTCACTGCCGCGCAAAATCCGGGGCAAAGTCGCGGCCATGGCTTTCGACAGGTTTGTCAAAAAACATATAGGTGTGCCTAACCTCGTTCTCTCTAATCTGTTCCCAGTTGATCTCATCCTCTCGCACAGCCAACTGCCGAATGTTCACTTTGTCATGCACAGCACTGCGTCACATGAATATGCCCTGGGGGGTCAGCAAAACGCGGAGCTGGAAAAACTGCGCTGCGTCTACAGCGGAAAAAAATGTATCTGCGTCAGCAAAGGCGTCGAAGAGGACATGCAGGCGCTTTTTGGTCAATCGCTCGAGACGCGCACAATCTATAACCCGGTTGAACCGGCGTTGATCCAACGGCAGGCCGGTGAACCGGTGCCGCGCCGGAAGGACTATATCGTCAACGTAGGCAAGTTCAAAAAAGCCAAGCGCCACGATCGTCTGCTACATGCATATGCGCAGGCAAAGACCCCGTATGACCTGCTGCTTGTCGGAACCGGCCCCTTGCTGGAAGAAACCAAAGCATTGGCGCATTCTTTGGGCATCGCGGACCGCGTGCATTTTGTGGGCTTCCAGAAAAACCCGTTCCCGTTGATCAAAGCGGCAAAATTCATGGTTGTATCGTCGGAATATGAAGGGCTGAACATGACAATCCTCGAAGCGATTGTCCTTGGTGTCCCCGTCATCAGCACGGATTGCCCCTCGGGGCCGGCTGAAATACTGCCCACACCAAATCTCGTGTCACCAGCCGATAATATCGAAGCGCTTTCAGCCCGAATGACGGAAGCCTCAGACAACCCGGAGCGCTTCAGGATCGACTTCCCCGAAAAGTTCGATGCCAAGGCCGTGACCCGCGCTTATATGAGCCTCAGCGCTTGATGGATGTGTCCGGAAACATTTGACGACAAGACGGTGTGACGTCCTTGGGGCTTAATACTCCGCACTCAATATGCCCACGCGATACATAGCTTTCGTAGTCCGGTCACGGGTTGTTGCGCCTGAAAGTGGGGAATGCCTCGTGAATACCAGATATGTGGCGTCTATGAGTGATCTTGACCAACAACCTGAAGTCGTATCCTAAGGGGTACCTAACAATATCTGGTCCGATCAAGGTTTTGGCCACACAAGCTCTAGCTGGAAAAATAAAGGTACTGGATACTGTCCAGTTCTAAATAACGAGGAACTCTGTGGATACTTACCTGATCAACCTAAAGCGGCGCCCTGATCGACTGTCGGAAGTTTCGCGAAAGATGGCTGAACTAGGGTTGCCATTCAAAATCTTCCGCGCCGTCGACGGGCAGGACGAAGATGCGAAACTGCCTGATGTTAATCGACACTTATTCGTAATTAATCAAAAAAAACAGCCCGTGCGTGGCGAGATCGCATGTGCCGCCTCGCACATCGCCGTTTGGCGGCAGTTTCTTGAAACAGACGAAGAATATGCACTGATCCTTGAAGATGATATTGATATCGCACCGGATTTGGAGATGGTTCAGAAGCAAATGCCCGGCCTTGGCCTGGATTTCTTGAATCTCTCCTCTAACGCGCCTTACACCTACACGCTGGATGAAGAGACACTCAGTCAACTTGCGAACGACGCAGTTAGAACACGCCCAACGGTGTTTGAACGGTCACGGCGTCGCCTATGGCGCAGGCTTGAATGGCGTAGGCGTTGGCGGATTTTTCACCTTCATCCGCTCCCCAACGGCCATGTGGCGTGTGAATGTGATCCGGCACCGCTACTGGGAAGCGGGTACATCGTTTCACGTCGTGCGGCAGAGGCGTTTCTGCAGACCTCCGAGCACCTCTTCTTTCCGATCGATCTCGTTTGGCGGCATGCCCCGGGCATGCTGCGGCAGGGCTTTTTAGCCCGACCTATTGTGACGCAAACTGACAAGGACTCCGATATTCCGGGGCGCTTTGACCAAGGGAAGATGGCACTGAAATACCGGCTTCTCAGACCCTTCCTAAAAAGCCGAAGACTACGTCGGCGGTTTGATGTACTGCGTCTTTACGGAGTGTTGCGCCACTAACCCGATAGGAAAAGCGAGACCAATGCGAAAGAAACCCGGACGGCTTAGACGGTTTTTATCCCTCAACCAGCATCGCAAACGCTGGGGGGCGCGCAGGCATGCGGCGGCGGAACATAATCTAGCCGAGCTCAAAGCGACGATGATTGACGCGGGCGATCCGGTTCAGACGCGAGGGTCAGCGAAATCCATCGACCTGCATCTGCAAAATCTAAGGACGGAATTTTCGGGGCAGTCTGCGCTGCTGCTTTATCATGCAGAGTTGATCGTGCTGATCCGGCGCGACCACAACCTGGCTGAAACCTATCAAAAATTCCGCACCCTGTGGATGGCCGAGGGGGATTTCCTGCGCGAGAAACTGAATATCCGCTGGCTTGTCTCAGCCACCGACACATTTGCGGCCCATGATAGCGATATGGCAGTGCGCGCGGTTGCCATGATGACCAGCGCGGTCGTTAACACAGTTAAAATGTACGAAAGTGAACGGTATCTGACGGATACCTTGGACACCACGATGGCTCCGGCACATGTCGAGGATGTTCAACACCGGCTCATCCCGCTTTTCGAAGGAATGTCCTGCTTTACCGTCGGAACGGATGACACCCTGCGCAATATGGTCTGGAGGATGGAACCGTTTATGGCGCTTGATCCCGTCGGGCCCATTTTTCAGGAAATCTGGGCACGGCTGCAGATCAATGACACCGCATTTGCGCGTTTTAAGGCACAGCACAAACGGGAAAAAACTAGCTGGTGGTAAAGGGCTTAGCGCCGCGGCTCTTGGGGGGCCGTATAAAACTCGGCAGGCATCAGTGATATCTCGCGGCGTTCGGCGTCCACGGCATGAAGCAAGGCTTGCATGCCCATGCGAAGTTGGGCGGCGATGCGGCGCAGCTTGAACCTCGCGGTGCTTGGCTGCCGTGTCGGCACACCGGCCCCGATCAGCGAATGTGTCTTAAGCCCGACAGCAACGCCGTAAGCCTCCGCTTGGTCGATCTGGATCGCGCAGGCCGGTTCGACCTGATAGCTCTTAAGCTCGTAAGCACCACAGATCATCGCATCGGCAAGTGCTGCCTGTGTTTTTGCACGCTGCAACAGTTTTGCCGCCCCTGACGGCCATAGCACATATGCGGCGGCACCGCTGCGATCCTGATAGAGACGGCGCATAACGTGGTCGTCTGTCAGCGGTTGTGCGTCTTTGGCGACAATCTTCCGACGCTGGCGTACCTCAAGCGTCAGATGGTCGACATCCACCAGCCCGCGACAGGACTTGAGCAATACCTGCGTCGCACGAGAAAGCACGACATCGTCCTCAAGGATCAACGCAGGTTCCCCCAAAGCCGCAACACGCTCCCATGCGGCGACGTGGCTCAGAAAACAAGCTTTCTCGGTTTCCTTAAGGGGGCGTTGCCAGCTGGCCCAATAGGCCGCGTTATGCGATCCGCTCTGCGCATCGGGGGTAACGGCTTCGAGCCGCTCATAGGGCAGGCCAAGCGCATCCATCTGTTGCGCCATAAAGGCCATACGGTCCCGAGCCGAAGCGACGTTGATGATGATCGACAGTATGAGGAGCCCCTCCGGACAGATGGCGTGCGACTACCGGCTTCTATCAACAGTCACCTCACACGGCAATCTAAGATGATTATTCTCGCCCCCGGTGATCCTAATGGGGCCGAGGATGGGAGCGGCCATCACATCCGCTGCTGCGTGGTAGGCTGTGACATGCGTCCTCAGCCCAGCTCTACCCCTCTTCACCTTCAACACTTATGTCATCCTCCAGCAAGATACGCGCAGCATCACCATCCAGGTCTTCGTACTGACCACTGCGCAATGTCCACAGACAGGCGATCAGCCCTGCTGCGCCAAGGCATATGGAAACGGGGATCAGGACAATCAGAATATTCATCGTCGCAACGCATTCAGGACGACAAGGATGGAGGACGAAGACATGACCGCCGCCGCCATCAGCGGTGTGGCAAAGCCCATGACCGCGACCGGGATCGCCACGCAGTTATAGGCGACGGCGAGGGCGAGGTTCTGCTTGATGCGGCTGCGCGCCCGACGTGCAAGCATCAGGGTCTGCGCGACGGTACCTAAAGTGCCACCCAGAATGACCCCGTCCGAGGCGACCCTCGCCGCGTCCAGCGCTGAACCGGGGGCGAGCGATGCATGTGCGGCGGCAAGCGCTGCGGTGTCATTCAGCCCGTCACCCACCATCAGCACCCGCCTGCCCTGTTCTGTCATACCACGCACCAGATCGACTTTCTCGTGCGGCAAGACACCGGCATGTATCTGATCAATCCCAAGCTTTGCGGCAAGGGCGGCGGCGCGGGCCGATGTGTCGCCGGTGATCATCGCGACCTGCCACCCGCCGGCGCGAAGCGCGGCGATCAACGCGGCAGTGCCGGGGCGCGGGGTCTCGGTCAGCGGCAGGGGGATGCACCGATCGGGCAGATGAAGCTCGGGCCCGTCCTCTCCGCGCACCAGCCCCACGGGCAGACCATTCCAAAGGGCGGTGACCCCCTTTCCTGCGACCTCGACCACGTCGCGCAACTCGGCAGGAGCCTGCCCCGCAAGGGATGCCGCGAGCGCACGGGACGCGGGGTGGTTCGACGCTTGGGCCAGGCTCAAGGCAACTGACGCGGCGTCGGAATCAAGCGCGGGAAGAACAGCCACCCCTTCGGTCAGCGTGCCGGTTTTGTCAAAAACGACCGTGTCGATGTCAGCCAGCCGTTCCAGCGCCGTGGGCGATTTCAGCAGCACGCCCGCACGGAACAACCGCCCCGTCATTGCCGCCGTGACCGCCGGAATGGCAAGCGCCAAGGCGCAGGGGCAGGTAATGATCAACGTCGCGGTGGCCACCGCAATGGCGTGATGCAGATCCCCCGTCAGTGCCCACCAGACCGCGAAAGCCACCGCGGCCAAACCATGCACCACCGGCGCATAAAGCCGTGCGGCGCGGTCCGCGATGCCGCTGTAGCGGTGCTTGCCGGTCTCTGCGACATCGACGAGGGCCGCCAAACGGCGCAGGGTGCTGTCTTCGGCACGATGCGTGGCCCGCAGTGTCAGCGGTGCACCAAGGATCACTTCGCCCGCGCAGACCAGATCCCCTGCCGCCAAAGCGACGGGGTCCGCCTCTCCGGTCAGGGCAGAGCGGTCCACCATTGCGGCGGTTTCAGCTATGCCGTCCACAGGCGCACGGGCCCCTGCGGCCAATGCGATCCGGTCGTCTGGCATCAGCATGGCGACATCCACGGTTTCGCGCCCTGTCGCGGTCAGTCGGGTGGCGCGCGGCAGCTCCAGCGCCGTCAGCTCTGCTGCGGCAGAACGCGCCGTCGCCCGCGCGCGGTGTTCAAGATACCGCCCCACCAGCAAGAAAAACGTGAGCGACAGCGCGGCATCAAACCATGTATGCGCCCCGCGTGCCGCAAAGGTTTCATAAAGCGATGTCGCAGCGGCCAGCAGGATCGCCAACGCAATGGGGACATCCATGTTCATCCGCCCCGCCCGCAAGGCCCCCCATGCCGAGGCAAAGAAAGGCACCGCAGAAAATGCGAGGGCGGGCAGTGCTATCGCGGCCGAGACCCAGTGGAACATCACCCGTGTCACATCCCCGGCCCCCGACCAGACCGCGACAGAGATCGCCATCACATTCATCATCGCAAAGCCCGCCACCGCAGCACGGGCCAGCAGGCGCCGCCCCGCGTCGTCATTGGCGGGGCGCAGGGCGGTCGCGTCCAGTTCATGCGCGTCAAAACCTGCGTCGTTCAAGGCCTGAAGGGCGGTGCTGGCGTCACACCCGGGGGCGAGCACAAGGCGAACCCGCTTGGCGCTCAGGTTTACTCTGGCCGCTTTTACAGAGGGCAGCTTGGCCAAAACTCCTTCGACCCCCGCAATGCAGGCGGCACAGCGGATCTGCGGCAGCGCAAGGTAGACCGCCGCCTCGGTGTCGGCCGCGCCCTTCTTCGCGGTGTCGACCGATGGGGCCAGCGCGATACAGCCCGGACAGGCAGCGACAGTCATCGCAGGCCCCGCAGCGGGATGCGGCGCCGAAAGAGCGTGCCGTCAGCGGCCCGCATCTCTATCCGCAGGTTCCAGTTGCCGGGGCCCGACGTGACGGGGGCGACCCATGCGCTGCCGTCCCAGCTGAACTCCGGCGCGATGTCATCCGCCACCGTCGTCGCGCGCCCCAATGTGGCAAAGATGATCTTGGGCCTTACCACGCGATTGCCCCCATCTGTCACAGAGAGCGTAAGCGTCGTGTCGGTCAGCGCCGTCCGCACGGTCCAGCCCAAAGCTTCCTGTGCGGCGCGGTCGGTATCGAAGTTCTGCGAGGCGACATAGCTCGACTCGGTCTCTTTGCCGGGGAAAGTCCGCACCGCGTTGAACGCCAGCGCGAGGTTCACCGAGATGATGATCGAAAAGCCGCCGATAAACATCGCCAGCACGTGCCAGCCGGTCAGCGGGCGTTCAGTCTGTACTGCGCTCATCAGATCCTTCCTTTCCGTTGAAAATTGTATTGCCATAGGCCCGCTCGCCCGAAGTGACATCTTCGACCCAAAGGCGCAGATCACTGCGCTGCGCGCGGGCCGCGGGGGTCTGCGGCGGGGCGATCACATAGACACGTTGCAACCGGCTGGTGTCAGCGGGCACGTTGACCACGGCGTTACTTGCGCCCTCTACCGCCAGTTCCAAAGGACTGTCGGCCACCAGCGACACTCTGAAATCCCGCGCTTCGGTGTGTTTGTTGCGCAGGCGGATGTCATAGGCGTTGCGGATGGACCCGTCCGACAGGGTGACAAAGGTCGGGTTGCGCACCGGCGCGATGGTCATGTCGATCTCGGGCCGGATGAACAGCGCTACGACCAGCGCCACACCAATGGCGGCCCATGCCGTCGTGTACACAATCGTGCGGGGTCGAAAGACATGCTGCCAAAGCGGCTTGGGCTGCCACGGGGGCAGCTTGGCATCGGCAACGTCACCGGCGGGGGCTTCTGCAAACCCCGCGACTGCGGCGCTTTGTAGCGGGGCGGTTGGCGGTTCGTCATCCAGCGCGAGATAGTCGATCAGCCCCCGTGGCCGCCCGATCTTGGCCATCACATCGTCACAGGCGTCGATGCAGAGGGCGCAGGTAATACACTCCATCTGCTGACCCTCGCGGATGTCGATCCCCATCGGGCAGACGGCGACACAGGCGTTGCAATCGATACAATCCCCCAGCACGTCGCCGCTGCGCGACTGGCGGTCTCCGGCGGAGTTTATGTCCAGCGCGGCACCATAGCGCGCCACGGCATCGCCGCTGCCAATCGCGGCGGCGGCGGCTTGCTGGCGTTTCACCCCACCCTTCCCGCGCGGCTCCCCCCGCCATTTGCGGTAGCCGACGGTCAGCGTGCCGGGGTCCATCATCGCGCCTTGGATGCGGGGCCAGGGGCACATGTAGATGCAGATTTGTTCGCGCATGAAGCCGCCAAAGATAAAGGTCGTGGCGGTGAGCACGGCGATGGTGGCATAGGCCACGGGGGCGGCTTGCAGGGTCACGAGGTCGCGCGCGAGACGGGGCGCATCGGCAAAGTAAAAGACCCAAGCCCCGCCCGTCGCCACCGCGATCAGCAACCAGACCGCCCATTTCGCCCCCCGCAACCGCGCCTTGCGTAGGCTCCACGGCGCATTGTGTAGGCGAATGCGGGCGTTGCGGTCGCCCTCGATCCAGCGCTCCACAGTCATGAAGAGGTCAGACCAGACGGTTTGCGGGCAGGCATAGCCACACCAGACCCGACCCAAGGCAGAGGTAAACAGGAACAGCCCCAGTCCCGCCATGATCAGCAGTCCGGCGACGAAATAGAATTCGTGCGGCCAGATCTCGATCCAGAAGAAATGGAAACGGCGGTTCGCAAGATCGACCAGAACCGCCTGATCCGGCAGGTTCGGCCCTCGGTCCCAACGGAGCCACGGGGTGACGTAGTAGACCCCCAGCGTGAGGATCAGGATCACCCATTTCAGCCGGCGGAAAAAGCCGCTCACCCGGCGGGGGAAGATCGGCTCGCGCGCGGCGAAAAGCGGGGGGGCGGCGTTGGACATGGGCGGGTGGCTCCGGGGTTACGTCTTGCGGCCTACACCCGTGGGGCGCAGGCCGCTTTGATCTGCATCAAACAACAGGTCTTGTCGTGCTGCGGCTCAGTCAGCAGGCGTATCTTGGGCCGTGTCCATCGCGGCCTCCCCCCCGCCCAGACCGTGCACATAGGCCGTCACAGCGCGCACATCGGCTTCGCCCAAACGCGCCTGCCACGGCGGCATGACCCCCATGCGCGGCGTTTTCAGCTGTTGGATGATCGCCTCGTGACTGCCGCCGCGCAGCCAGATCGCATCGGCAAGGTTTGGCGCGCCGATCTCGCGATCCCCAAGGCCTTTTTCACCGTGGCACGCGCTGCAATTCGTGGCGAAGATATCCGCACCCGCTTGGGCCGCTGCCTCGTCATGCGCGAGCCCCGAAAGGCTGCGCACGAAATGGGCCGTGGCGTCCAGTTCCGCAGCGCCCAGCCAGTCAAAGGACGGCATCTGCGACACCCGCGCGTCGGCGTCATCCTCGTTGCGGATGCCGTGGCGCACAGTATAGGCGATCTCGGCCATCGTACCGCCCCAAAGCCAATCGTCATCCAGAAGGTTCGGGTAGCCCGAGGCCACCACACCCCCTGCCCCCGCGCCATGACATTGCGAACAATTCGCCGCAAAGACCGAACGCCCCGCCTGCACAGCGAAACGGTGCAGTTCTTCGTTGTCTTTCAGAACCCCCATATCGACGTTGATCAGGCTTTCCGTCAGGTCGGCATTCGACTGATCGACACGCGCGATCTCGGCCGCGACCTCGCCACGGGTGGAATAGCCCAACAACCCCGCCGTCGCCCCCGAAACCATCGGCCACGCGGGATAGAGGATGGTATAGATCACGCCCCAGACGATGGTGGCGTAGAATGTCCAAAGCCACCACCGCGGCAGGGGTGTGTTCAGCTCTTCAATGCCATCCCAGCTGTGGCCCGTGGTTTCGGTGCCTGTGGTGGGGTCGATCTTGCGGTTGTCGGTCATTGGCGGGCTCCGTCTTGGCGGGCTTGGTCGGGGTCATTGTTGCGAAACGGCACATCCGCCGCGTCATCATGCAGCGCGCGCGAGCCGGGGCGATAGGCCCAAGCAATGACCCCCAGAAAGATCAACGTCAGGATCAAGAGCGCCCAGCTATCAGCCAGTTCACGCAAGAAGGAATAGGTGTCCATGGCAAGCTCCTCAGCGGGTGGCATCGGGCACAAAGGTCGAGAAATCGACCAACGTCCCGAGCATTTGCAGATAGGCGATCAGGGCATCCATCTCGCTGACACCGGGCTGCCCGTCAAAGTCGCGCACCTGCGCACCGGGGTAGCGGTCAAGCAGCGCGTCATAATCCCCCATCGGGTCAACCTGCATGCGGAAATCTCCGCTCGCGCTGGCGATCATCTCGTCGGTGTAGGGCACGCCAACCATACGGTGGGTCGCCAGCAGATCGGTCACATCCTCGCTTTCCAGCTTGGCCTCCATCAGAAAGGCGTATTTCGGCATCACGCTTTCGGGCACGACCGACTGCGGGTCCATCAGGTGGTCCACATGCCACTCGTCCGAATAGCGCCCACCGACCCGCGCCAGATCCGGACCGGTGCGTTTGGAGCCCCACTGAAACGGGTGGTCATACATGGATTCGGCGGCGAGGCTGTAATGGCCGTAACGCTCCGTCTCGTCGCGCATGGGGCGGATCATCTGGCTGTGGCAGACATAGCAGCCCTCGCGCACGTAGATCTCGCGCCCCGCCAGTTCCAGCGGCGAATAGGGGCGCATGCCCTCGACCTTCTCGATCGTGTTTTCGAGCCAGAACAGCGGCGCGATCTCGATGATCCCGCCGATACTGACCACCCCGAGAGAGGCGATCAGCAGGAGCGTCGCATTGCGTTCAAACCGCTGGTGAAAGGTGATCGTCTGCGTCTCGGGCGGCAGCTCGTTCGGGATTTTGCCCTTTTTCATCCCTTCGCTGGCGGTCACCACCTTGGGATCGTCAGCGGGGTCATAGTTGGGGCTTTGGGGGTTCTTGGCCATTGATCTTACTCCGCTGGCAGGGCGACGGTGACGGGGCGGGCTTGCGGGGCGCGGATGGTCATCCACATATTCCAGACCATCACCGCACCCCCCGCGAGGTAGAGCACCCCGCCCAGACCACGGACCACATACATCAGGAATTTGGCTTCGACGGTGTCGGCAAAGCTGTTGACAAGGAAGCCATTGGCATCGACCTCGCGCCACATCAGCCCTTCCATAATGCCCGAGACCCACATCGACGCCGCGTAAAGAACGATGCCCACGGTCGCGAGCCAGAAGTGCAGGTTGATCGCCGACAGCGAATGCATCTGCGCCCGCCCCCAAAGCCGCGGTGTCAGGAAATACAGCGCGCCGAAGGTGATGAGCCCGTTCCAGCCAAGCGCGCCGGAATGCACGTGCCCGATGGTCCAGTCGGTGTAGTGGCTAAGGCTGTTCACCGCGCGGATCGACATCATCGGCCCTTCAAAGGTGGACATCCCGTAGAAGGCGAGCGAGGCGACAAACATGCGGATGATCGGATCGGTGCGGATCTTGTCCCACGCACCCTCAAGCGTCATCAAGCCGTTGATCATGCCGCCCCAACTGGGCATCCACAGGATGATCGAAAACACCATCCCCAGCGTCGCTGCCCAATCGGGCAAAGCGGTATAGTGCAGGTGGTGCGGACCCGCCCAGATATACAGAAAGATCAGCGCCCAGAAGTGGATGATCGACAGTTTGTAGCTATAGACCGGACGGCCCGCCTGTTTCGGGACAAAGTAGTACATCATGCCCAGAAAACCGGCGGTCAGGAAGAAGCCCACGGCGTTATGCCCGTACCACCACTGAGTCATCGCATCCTGCACACCCGCAAAGACCTGCACCGATTTGGAGCCCCAGATCGACACCGGAATGGCGAGGTTGTTGACCACATGCAGCATGGCCACGGTGATGATGAAGGCCAGAAAGAACCAGTTGGCGACATAGATATGACGCTCGCGCCGGTTCAGGATCGTACCGAAGAACACGGCGAGGTAGGTCAGCCAGACGATGGTCAGCCAGATGTCGACATACCATTCCGGCTCGGCATATTCCTTCGATTGGGTCGCCCCCAGCAGATAGCCCGTCGCTGCCAGCACGATGAACAACTGATAGCCCCAGAAAACAAACCAAGCGGCGTTGCCGCCCCAAAGCCGTGCCGCCGACGTACGTTGCACGATGTAAAAAGAAGAGGCGATCAGCGCATTACCGCCAAAGGCGAAGATCACCGCGCTGGTGTGCAGCGGGCGCAGACGGCCAAAGTTGGCATAGGGCTGCGCCCATTCGATATTCAGCGCGGGAAAGGCGAGTTGAAAGGCGATGTATGTCCCCGCAAGGAACCCGGCAACACCCCAGAACGCCGTGGCAATCACGCCATAGCGGATCGGCCCGTCCATATAGCCCTGCGGCGCTGGCGCATGGGGCGCGGCGACACCGTCGACCGGCATATTGCGCAGTTGCCAGAAGAACAGGCCGGCGGCGATCACCATGATCAGCAGCGCATGGACCATATAGGCCGGATCCCGCGCCCAATCGGCCGCCAAAGCTGCGAAAAACACAATGAGCGCAAGCACGATCAACTTGAGCGTATCGAACATATCCCGAATCCCCTTTATTTCGGGACACGGTTCTCATGGCGGCAGGGGCGGCGCCTTGATCTAGATCAAATGCGGCAAGGGCTTGGCGGGCATTTTAGGGGGCAATCTATCGGCGGGTACGCGCGCTCTGTCAGACCAGCCCCAGATCATTGCGCGAGATAATGGCACCCTTATGCCTGATCACCTGCCCCGCACATCTCTGCGCGGCCGATATGGCGTCCTCGGTCGGCATGCCGCGCAGAAGGCACGCGATATAGGCGCCGTTAAAGGAATCTCCGGCGGCGGTCGTATCGATAATGTCGCTGACCGGGGCCACGGGGAAAGCCGTCAGCTGGCCGTCCTGCAGGTGGATCGTATCCGCAGGCCCGTTCTTGACCACAACATGCCCGGCCCCCAGATCGGCATAGCGTTTCGCGCTTTCCTGCGGGGTCCGGTCACCAAAGGCCGTTGTTTCATCGTCGAAACTTGGCAGTACAAGATCGCTCAGGCCCGCGGCCCGCGATATGACATCAAGCATCCGGTCTTTATCCGCCCAGAGGTGAGGCCGGATATTCGGATCAAAGGCCAAAAGCCCGCCGTGCTTTTTATGCTCTACCAAGCCGGCCAGGAGTGTCTCTAGATCGTCAGGCGGCAGGATCGCCAGCGTGATGCCCGAGAAATAGACCACATCCGCCCCTGCCACATCGCGCCAAAGCGGGCCGGGGTGGCGCACCATCATCTGCGCCGCCGATGTGTCTCGCCAATAGGTAAAGCTGCGCTCGGCCCCGTTCAGCTGGATCGTATACAGACCGGGGCGCCGGTCGGCGATGCGCGGCGTCTGCGCACAGCGGATTCCGCCCGACCGGATAAAGGTCAGCATCTGGTCCGACATAGGGTCCGTGCCAACAGCGGTGTGAAAGGCGACATCCGCATCATCGGCGCAGTGCGCCCGCGCGTACCACAGGGCGTTGAACACATCGCCGGAAAATCGTTGCCGCCACAGGTCATCGCCCGCCGACGACAGTTCGATCATACATTCGCCGATGCCAAGAAGTGAGGTCATTGCACCTGCCTTGCGTGTTTTGATCCGGTGTCTGAATGGTCCAGCGCGGCCAAGGCACCTCGTAGCTCCGCCAATCCTTTGAGCCGCCCCAGATAGGAATAGCCCGGATTTGTTTTCTGCTGCTGTTCGAATGCCAGCAGGTGACCGTGATCCGGGCGCATGGGGATAGCGCGGGCGGGCTGCCCCTGTTCTGCCGCGCGCAGGGCCGCGAGGACCGCAATCATATCGGTGCTCCCCCCAAGCGCTGCGGCTTCATGAAAGCTGCCATCCCCCTCGCGCTGCACATTGCGCAAATGGGCAAAGTGGATATGCGCGCCAAAGCGGCGGGCCATGTCCGGCAGATCATTATCCGCACGGGCCCCAAGTGATCCGGTGCACAACGTCAGCCCGTTCGCAACGCTCGGCACCGCATCAAGAATAAACGCCAAATCCTGCGCGGTCGAAACGCAGCGCGGCAAACCGAAAAGCGGGAACGGCGGATCATCGGGATGGATGGCAAGCCGGACCCCCAAGGCCTCTGCCTCTGGCACGACGACGTTTAGGAACGCGGCCAGATTGGCCTGAAGGTCGCGGTGCGACAGGGATGCGAAACTTTCGATGCCCGCCAGCAGATCCGCCCGCGTAAACCCTTTCGCGCTACCGGGGAGCCCGGCGATGATATTCGCCTCTAACGCGGCGATCTCGGGCTTTGTCATATGTCCCCACCGCATCTGCGCCGCGGCCAGCAGATCGGGGGCGTGGTCGGCCTGAGCGTTCGGGCGCGCAAGGATATGCACGTCGAACACCACGAAATCCACCATGTCAAAACGCAGGGCCTGCCCCTGCCCGTCGATCTCGAAGCGCAGATCGGTGCGGGTCCAGTCCAGCAGCGGCATGAAGTTGTAGCAGATCGTCTGGATGCCCGCGCGCGCCAGATTGCGCATCGTCTCGATCCATGCCGCGATCTCTGCCGTGGCACCGGCACCCTTCAGCTTGATCGCGTCCGGCATCCAGATCGACTCGCATACATCCCAGCTCAGGCCGGCCTCCTCGATCCGCGCCTGAAGGGCGGTGATATCCCTTAGCGGCCAGACCTCGCCGGGGGCGTAGTCGTGCAAAGCGGTCACAATGCCCGACGCGCCGGCCTGCTTGATATGGGTAAGCGTGACCGGATCAGTGGGGCCAAACCAGCGCCATGTTTCTTTCATGGGATATCCTATTCGATCAGATGTCTGCGCCGACGGGTCATTGGAATGACATCGGCATGAGCGTGCGCGGCAGCCACAGGGCGATCTGCGGGAAAAGAATGACCAGCAACAAGATCACCAGCATCGGGGCCAGAATGATGCAGACATCCCGCAGTACCTTGACCACATTCATCCCCCCGATCGACGCAGAGATCAGCAGACACAAGCCATAAGGCGGCGTGACCAGACCAAAGGCCAGCGAGATGATCCCGATAATCGCAAAGGCCACCGGATCAATGCCCGCCGCCCGCGCCACGGGCAAAAGCACCGTACCCAGAATGATAATGGTCGGGATGGCATCGATGAACAGACCGAAAAACAGGAACAGCGCCGCGATGATCAACGACGTGCCGATGACGCCAAGCTCATGCGCGGTCAGCACGTCCACGATCAAACGCGGCACGTTGTAGAACGCCAGCATCCAGCCAAAAGCCGAAGCCGTCCCGATCGCAAAAAGCGAGATCGACGCAAAACGGCCCGTGTCATAAAAGATGCCGCCAAGATCCCGCACCGACACGGTACGATAGACGAAAACCCCAAGGATCAACGCATAGCCCGCCGCGATGATCGCGCTTTCGGTGGGGGTCACAATGCCCCCCACGATGCCGCCGATCACCAGAACCGGGGTCAGCATCGCCAGCGCCGCGCCTTTGAACGCCGACCAGAACTGCGCGAATGTGGGCCGCAAGGTGACGGGGTAATCGTATTTCTTGGCATAGCCATAGACGGTCGCCATCAGGGCAAAACCGATCAGCAAGCCGGGAATGGCCCCCGCCAGAAACAGCGCGCCGACCGAGATCTGCATGACCCCGCCCCAGACCACCATGAGGATACTGGGCGGAATGATCACCCCCATCACGGACGAACAGGCCGTGATCGCGATGGCAAAACGGGTGTCATAGCCCTCTTTGACCATCGCGGGGATCAGGATCTTGCCGCAGCCCGCCGCATCTGCCGTGGACGACCCCGAGATACCGGCAAACAGCATCGACACGGCGACATTCACATGGCCCAACCCTCCGGGCATCCAGCCAGTCAGCACGCGGGCAAAATCAATCAGCTTTTGCGTGATCAACCCCGAATTCATCAGGTTCGCCGCCAACAGAAAGAACGGCACGGCAAGCAGGATGAACGAGTTATACGACTGGAACATCCGGTCGATGACAATGAAGGGCGTCAGCCGGATATCCAGCATCACAATCGGAATTGTCGCGATCCCCAAGGCAAAGGCGACCGGCACCCGCAACGCCACCAGCAGGATGAAACCGCCCACAAGAATAAGACAGGCAAGGCCCGTTGAAACGATCATGATACGGCCCGCCCCTCTGTGCGGTAGACCGCAAATGCTTGATACAAACGGTAAAGGGCAAAGACCGCCCAAAGCACACCGGCGATCGGAACAGAGATATGCGTGAACATCAGATTTGCACGCATCATGACCGACGTCTGGTTGCCCCCGAACTTGGCGTAATCAATGCCGTACCATGCGAACAACAGCGCAAACCCCGCGACCAGCCCAAGCACCAGCGCTTGCTGCAAGAACGCCAGCAGCGGATGTTTGGCGCCGGGGATAACCTGAACGTCGAAATGCGTCCCCTCCCACACCGCCAGGGCAGACCCGAGCATCACAACCCATACAAAGATGAACGTGGCCAGCTCTTCGGTCCATAAATAGACGGGGATCACCCCAGTGTAGCGCGCAATGACCTGCAGGCCGACGGGGATCGCCAGTGAAAACATCAGCACCCCCACAACGAAGCGGAGCAAGGATGCGAGCAGTTCCAGACCACGCAGGATCATGTGCTTACCGATCAGCTTGAGTGAAAATAAAATCCCCCTCGGGTCACAAGAACCCAAGGGGGGCATCCGCAGGGATTACTTGGCGCGGACCGCTTCAAGCAGGTCCGATGCGCCGATCTCGGCAGCACAGGCATCCTGCACCGGCTTGACCATCTCCAGCATCTTGTCGCGGTTTTCGAATTCGGACACGGTCAGCTGACCCGCATCGACCATCTCTTGCAGCTTAACGCCGTCCTCGCGCGATTCCAGCTCGCGGCCAAAGGCCCCTGCCTCTTCGCCCGCTTCAAGCACGGCGGCCTGCAGGTCTTCGGGCAGGCTGTTGAAGGTCTTGCCGCTCATCACGATGGGGCGCACGGTGATCGAATGGCGCGTCAGCGTCAGGTTCGGGGCCACCTCGTAGAACTTAAGGTTCTGAATGCTTGCGGCCTCGTTTTCAAACCCTGCGATGACGCCGGTCTGGATGGCGTTGTAAACCTCGTTATAGGCAATCGCCGAAGGGGCTGCTGTCAACGCCTGGAAGATCTGCGCCTGGATCGGCGCGCCCATGACGCGCATCTTGTGTCCCTTCAGATCATCAAAGGTCACGACAGGGTTTTTGGACAGCAGATTGCGCGTGCCCCCGCCGGTGTAGCCCACGATCTTGATATCGGCCTTCTCCAGCAGCTCGTCCTCCAGCGGCGCAAGCACATCGCTGGACAGGGCCGCATTCCAGTGGTCCAGATCGCGGAACAGGAACGGCATGTCCATCAGCGGGATGGACGGGGCGAACTTGGCCATATTGGACGGCGCAAGGATCGTATAGTCAATCGCCACACCCTGGTTCAGGAAGGTGACGTAATCACTTTCGACGCCAAGCTCGCCGTTCAGACGTAAGTCAAACGTCACATCGCCGTCGTACTTCTCGCCGACCAGTTCCTCGAATTTGCGCAGTGTTTTGGTAAAGGCGTGTTCTTCGTCGAACATGCTGGCCCCCCGCAGAACCGTCTCGGCCTGCGCGGTGGCTGTAAAGAGCGTCGCAGCAACGGCGGCACCCGAAACAAGCTGTGCTGTCTTGGTAAAAAATGACATGGTAGTCCTCCCTGATTGTTGCCTGACCAGATACGTGCCTGACCAGCTTCTCCCTGACGTGAAATATGTCGTTAGTATTTGTAATGCGTCAAGTTTATTTGTAATTATTTGTATACATCAAGTTTATCAGCGGCTTACCCCCCACGCGCCGCTGCCCCGCAGAGGGTCAAACAACCGGCAGCAGCTCTGCCGGCAGGTCTTGGTAGCAGACGGGGCGCAGGAAACGGCGGATGGCCAGCGTCCCGACCGAGGTCGCGCCAAAGTTGGTCGACGCGGGATAGGGCCCGCCGTGGACCATCGCGCCGCTGACCTCCACGCCCGTGGGAAAACCGTTGGCCAATATCCGCCCTGCCTTGCGCTCTAGCACCGGCATCAAGGCTTTGGCGGCAGCAGTATCGCCTGCATCCATTTGCAATGTGCAGGTCAGCTGCCCGTCCAGCCCTTTGGCAACCGCGGCCATCTCATCCGCATCGGCCACACGCACGATAATGCCAAGCGGCCCGAAGACCTCATGCGCCAGCGCGTCGCTGTTCAGCCAATCGGTGCCGGAGACCTCGAAGACAGCGGGGGTGACACGGCGCGCCTCCCCCCGATCCGAAGAGACGAGCGCGCGCGTACACCCCGCGCGCGCGATACGATCACGCCCGTCGAAATAGGCATCGGCGATCCCCGCCGTTAGCGTTGTTTGGGCAGGGCTTTCGTGCAAGGCGGCGACAGCGGCATCGCGGAAGGCATCGGCACCGGGGCCGTCAGTGACCACCACCACGCCGGGGTTCGTGCAGAACTGTCCTGCCCCCATCGTCAGCGACGCGGCCCACCCCGCGCCGATCTCTGCGCCACGGGCGGAGGCTGCGGCGGGCAGTATAAAGACCGGGTTGATCGACCCAAGCTCGCCAAAAAACGGAATGGGTTCGGGCCGCTGTGCGCATAGATCAAACAGCGCGCGTCCGCCGCGCAGCGATCCGGTAAAGCCGACGGCCTTGATCAACGGATGCTGCACCAACGCCTGCCCGACCTCTAGCCCGCCGCCTTGGATCAACGAGAATACACCCGCGGGCATGTCGCAAGCTGTAATAGCTGCGGCAATCGCTGCGGCCACAACCTCTGCCGTGCCGGGATGCGCGTGGTGCCCCCTGACAACCACCGGACAGCCCGCCGCCAAGGCCGACGCCGTATCCCCGCCTGCCGTCGAAAAAGCGAGCGGGAAGTTCGACGCCCCAAAGACCGCAACAGGGCCAATCGGGCGCTGGATCATCCGCAAATCGGATCGCGGCAAAGGCGTGCGATCCGGCAGGGCCGCATCATGGCGCGCGTCCAGAAAATCGCCTTCAAGGATATGCGTCGCGAACATGCGCAGCTGACCGGATGTGCGCCCTGTTTCACCGCGCAAACGTGCGTCTGGCAGGCCGGTTTCCTGGGCGCCGATCAGGGCCAATGTGTCGATACGGGCGTCAACCTCGTCCGCGATCGCATTCAGGAAGGCCGCGCGATCCTGCGCTGTGGTGGCGCTGTAGGCGTCAAACGCATCCTCGGCAGCCTGCGCGGCGCGGTCTACCAGATCAACGGTGCCGGCGGCGAAAATCCGTGGCTCCCCGTCGGCGGGGTCGGATGAAAATTGCTCTGCCGCGCCGGTCCATTCGCCTGCGATCAGGTGTTTGCCCATCAGTTCCATGCTGCGCTTCCTTTAGCTTCTGTCAAAAAGCCGGCGGCCGCGTGCATCCGCAGCCGCCGGTCGTGTCGTTGTCAGGAAAACAGCATGCCGCCGTTGATATCGACGTTGGCACCTGTGATGAACGCCGCATCATCCGAGGCAAGGAACACCGCCAGCTTGGCCACATCTTCCGAAGTCCCCTCGCGTTTCACGGGCGAGACATTGGCCACATGGGTGCGCACTTCGGGTTTGGTAAAGATGTTGTGGAAATCGGTATCGATCATCCCCGGACAAAGCGAATTCACGCGGATTTTCGGACCAAGCTCTTTCGCCAGACCCCGCGTCAGCGTCATCAGCGCCCCCTTGGATGCGCCGTAAGCCGAGGCACCGGGCCCGCCGCCATCGCGACCGGCCTGCGACGCGAGCCCGACAATCGACGATCCTTCGGTCATATGGGGCAGGCATTCACGCACCATCAGCACAAAGGATGTCAGGTTCACGTCCATGACCGACTGCCAGTGATCCAGCGTCATCTCCGACATGGTGACCCGCGCGACCAGCCCGCCGGTGACGTGGACCAGCGTATCGACCTGTCCGAATTCCTTGACGGTCTTTTCTACCAACGCGGCAACATCGGCCTCTTTGGTCATATCGCCCTGCAGCGCGAAGGCATTGCCGCCCGCCGCCTTGATCTCGGCGACGGCGCTGTCGGCCCCTTCAGAGCTTGCCATATAGTTGATCGCCACATTCGCGCCCCGCGCCGCGAGCTCAAGCACGCAGGCGCGGCCGATATCGCGGCCACCGCCGGTTACAATTGCGGTTTTCCCTTTGAGGTCCATGATCGTCTCCTGAATATAAAATTCTGCGGAGGAACCTGACCGAGCAGTGCTCTCCGCGTCTCCCTTCGATGCACAATGGGGTTCCAGGGCGGCGATGCACGCCCAACAACTGCATTATCCGTCCCCTTGCTTAGGGCAAACCTCGGGGCGCGACAATATAAATTATTACAAATATAGAGATTGGTAAGTCGCGAACGTCTTTGACCCCAGCGGAAAAGCCCGAAAAAACAGTGGATTATGGACGTAATTAGGCACAAAACCCGATGAAAATCACTACGGCCTACGGCAAACCCCACACCCAAATCTGTTGACAACAACCAAAAACAGTTACAAATTATTACATCTGATTAAAGCCTGAGGGAGGCATACCAATGGACACCACAGCAGACGCATCACAGGGTTGGATGACCTCTGGCCCCGGCGCGCAGCGGCGCATCTTGTGTCAGGACAAAGCGCTGATGATGGTAGAGTTCATGTTCGAAAAGGACGGCGTCGGCGTGCCCCATTCGCACCCCCATGTGCAGACGACCTTCGTGTCCTCTGGCCAGTTCGAATTCACCGTTGGGGGCGACACGCAGATCCTGAACCCCGGCGATGCGTTGATCATCCCGTCGAACGTCGAACACTCCTGCCTGTGCTTGCAGGCGGGGAAACTGCTCGACAGTTTTGCACCGCGGCGGGATGATTTTATGGCGGCCCACGGGCTACCGCTAGAGTAAGCGGTTAGCCTTCGAACACACGGTTCTTTGCATTCTCGACATGGGCGCGCATGGCGGCGCGGGCTTCGGCCTGATCCCGCGCGATGATCGCGGCGAGGATGCGGCGGTGTTCTTGCTGGACAAGCTCCATCCGCTCGCGCGGCTTGCTAAGCGACAGGTTCCGCGTCAGGTTGAGGCCCGTCAGGATGTTCGACTTCATCGAGGTGCGCGCAGTTGCGAAATACTGGTTGCCGGACGCCTCGCAGATCGCCTGATGAAAGGCCTCGTCCGCCTCGACACCCAACTCCCCTTCGCGAATGCAGCGGTCCAGCTCCTTGAAATGCGCGCGCAGCTTGGCCAGATCCGCTTCTGTATGGCGCACGGCGGCAAGGAACGCCGCCTCCCCCTCGATCGCGGCGCGGAATTCGAAGGTGCGCTGGATATCAGCGATGGACCCCACGGGCGCAAAGGTCAGCACCGCCGTATCGGGGCGGCGCTGCACGAATGACCCGGACCCCTGCCGCGACACGACCACGCCGTCTTCGCGCAGCTGCTTGAGCGCCTGACGCAGCACCGGCCGGGACACCTCCAGCATCTCGCTCATGGCGTGTTCCGTCGGCAGCTTATCCCCGACCGCGGTCTCCCCGCTGGAAATCATCGCGAGGATTTTCTCGTAGGCGTGATCCGCGAGCGTGCGTTCCTTGGCGGGCTTGCCCATGGCGGAACGGCTCGCATCTGCGCCTGCTACCGGTTGTTTTGTTCCCGCCATGCTTTGAATTCGTCCTTCGTTGCCGGATCTGTCGGTGGGTAAAGCCCAAAAATCGAAGCACCATTTTGCACCATTTCCAGAACGAAGTCTTCGAAAACGGTCATCTCTTCGGTTTCTGACGCTATTTCTGCCACCAGATGCTTGGGGATGCAAACGACGCCTTCATTGTCGCCCACGATAATATCACCCGGAAAGACGGAAACACCGCCACATGCGATAGGATCATTGATCGCGACGGCGTGGTGTTTGGTCAGGTTTGTCGGCGCACTGGGGCGCGTGTGATAGGCGGGCATCTCGAGCGCCGAAATCTCGGGCGTGTCGCGGAACCCCCCGTCGGTGACGATCCCCTTGCAGCCGCGCTTCATCAATCGGGTGGCCAGAATACACCCCGCCGACGCCGCCGTTGAATCGCGCCGGGAGTCGATCATGAAGACGGACCCGGGGGGGCATTCCTCTACGCCCTTGCGCTGCGGGTTGGCACGGTCCGCGAAAGACTCTAGCCCGTCCAGATCCTCGCGTGCGGGAATATAGCGCAGGGTGTAGGCCGGCCCGACCATATTCGGCCCGGGGTTCATACGGTACGGCCCCTGAATAAAGACGTTACGAAAGCCGCGCTTGAACAATGCGGTGGTCAGCGTTGCCGTGCTGACATGCATGAGCTTTTCAAGGAGTTCTGGCGTCGGTTCAGTCATGGTGAATACTTTCTACTATGGTATTTCGGGCGTTTTGAAAGGCGTGGAAAAGGTCGGCTCATTCAAGCAATGAGGGCAGGAACAGCGACACGGCGGGGACATATGTGACCAGCAAGAGCGCCATCAGAATGGCCAGGTAAAAGGGCCATATGGTCCTGAGCGTTTCCTCGATCTTGACCCTGCCGACGGCACAGCCCACGAACAGGCAGGTGCCGACAGGGGGCGTGCACAGACCAAGCCCGAGGTTGACCAGCAGCATGATCCCGAACTGGGTGGGGTCCATGCCAAGATCGCGCACAATGGGCAGGAAGATCGGGGTGCAGATCAGGATCAGCGCGGCCATATCCATGATCATCCCCAGCACCAGCAGCATGATGTTGATCATCAGCAGAACGGCGATCTTTTCTTCCGAGATGCCAAGCATGAAGCTGCTCAGCTTTTCGGGCACCTGATACAGCGCCAGAAGATAGGCGAATGAACTGGCAAAACCGATCAGCACCATGACCATCGCCGTTGTGCGCACGGCAGAGACGACGGCGGTCTTGAACCCGTTCCAGTCGAGGCTGCGATAGACGAAATAGGTCAGCAGCAGCGCATAGATCGCACCGAAGGCACCGGATTCAGTTACGGTGAAAACACCCGACAGAACGCCGCCGACGATGATCACCGCCGTCACCAGACCCGGCAGCGCATGCAGCGATGCAACGCCGACCGCGCGCCAGCCTGGGAAGGGTTCTGCCGGATAGTTACGTTTGATCGCAATGACATAGGCCGCCACCGCAAGGCACAGACACATCAGCATACCGGGCACCACCCCCGCGAGGAACAGCTTCGAGATCGAGATCCCCCCGCCTGCGGCCACCGCAAAGATAATCATATTGTGGCTGGGCGGAATAACGATGCCTGCAATTGATGATGTAACGGTCACGTTCACCGCGTAATCAGAATGATAGCCCCGTTCCTTCATGACAGGGATCAGAATAGAGCCGAGCGCCGAGATATCAGCCACAGCCGACCCCGAAATCCCGCCGAACAACATGCTGGAAAAGATGTTCACCGATGCCAGACCGCCGCGCACGTGACCCACAAGGGCCGAGGCGAACTTGACCAGACGCATGGCGATACCGCCGTGCAGCATCAGCTCGCCTGCGAAAACGAAGAACGGGATCGCCAGCAGCGAGAAGACAGAGATGCCGGAAACCGACCGTTGAAAGGTGATCAGCAGCGGAAAACCTTCGTACCAGAACGCGGTCAGGGCTGCGATACCCATTGCAAAGGCGACGGGGATACCGATCACGACGGAGACACCGAAAATGCCAAGAAGGATTGTCAGACCCATGATTAAAACAGACCTTTTTCATGATAGGGGATACCGCGCAGAAGACAGGCGATCCGAAACACCGCGCGCAGTCCGGCAAATATAAAGACAAGCCCGCCGCACATCGCAGCCGACAAGGACCGGAAGCTTTCAGGGATGTTCAGCATGGGGAGCATTGTGCTCCACCCGAATTTCACCAGCTCAATACTTGCGACCAGCATGATCAGGCCAAAACCGGCAAGGACGATATCAATGACGAGTTTCAGGAAATGACTGACCCGCCAGCCCATCATGTCGCGGAATAGCGTCACCCCGAGATGTGTGTTCTCATGGATCCCGACCGCCGCGCCCAGATAGGTCACATAGCAGATCAGCAATAGCGCCAGCTGTTCGACCCATGTCGGTGTGACGTTCAAGACATAGCGCCCGAACACCAGCCAGCCAAAGGTCGCGATCAGCACGACGATGGCGATAGAGGCCGCGAGCATGCAAAGAAAACTCAGCCCGTCGAGCGCACGCTCGGTATGCTTCATCCAGAGGGGTGCGTGTTCCACGGCCCTATTCCTTTGTGAGAGAAAGGGTGCGCCCCGTTGCAACAGGGCGCACGATTGTCCAGCCGCGCTGATCAGTCAGCGTTGCGGAACAGATTGACGAGATCCGTCATCTCTGGATTGGCCGCCAGATACTTTTCGTAGACGGGCACCATCGCTTCCTGGAACGCCGATTTGTCGGCGATCTCGTTCACTTCGACGCCACCGTCCATGATGATCTTCATCGACGCCGCCTCGCGTTCGCCCCAGAGTTTGCGCTGCAGATCGGTGGAGTTTTTACCGGCGGTTTTCACGATTTCCTGCTGTTCTGGTGTCAGACCGTCAAAGGTCTTTTTGCTCATGCACAGGCATTCGGGAATGATCAGGTGCTGGGTCAACGAATAGTATTTCGCGACCTCGAAGTGGCTGGTGGATTCATAAGACGGCGGGTTGTTCTCTGCCCCGTCCACAACGCCGGTCTTGATCGACTGGTAGACTTCCGCAAAGGCCATCGGGGTGGCGTTGCCGCCCATGGATTCGATCATGCCGACGAAGAGGTCGTTGTTCATCACGCGCACTTTCATGCCTTGCACGTCTTCGGGCGTATTGATCGGCTTGACCGAATTATAGAAAGACCGCGCGCCGGCGTCATAATAGCCAAGGGCGACGATCCCCTTTTCCTCTAGCGCTTCCCCAAGTGCGGCCCCCGGTTCGCCGTCCATCAGCTCATACATCTGTGGCACGCTTTTGAACACGAAGGGCAAGGACACGACGTTGGTCGCAGGCACGGCCTGCCCCATCGGCCCAAGGCTGAAGACGCCAAAATCCATGATCCCGAGACGCAGCTGTTCAATCGCATCGGGCTGCGAGCCCAGAACGCCAGCGTGGAACACCTTGCCCTTGATCTCGCCCCCTGTCTTTTCGGTGACCTCTTCCATGAAGGCTTCCATACCGTGCGATACAGGGTAATCCTCGACGTGGATATTCCAGCCGCGCCAGTCCTTTGCCTGCGCCGTCACGGGCATGACAGCCAGCGTCGATGCCGCGGCAATCGCAAAGGCACCACGGGTGATGATTTTATTCAGTTTCATATTTGTTTCCTCCCAAAGACAAATTATTGCAAAAGTGATCACATGACTTACAAATATTTACAAGTACTATTTTTCGAGTTTTAATGGGGACGCGCCCGACCTTGTTGTTTTGATCTTCACTTCACTGACACAAAATTTAGAATCTAAAAGGGCTTAAGGTCTGCGAAGGGGCAAGTAAGGCGACGGAAATTTCGCCCCTGCTGCACGGGCGGGTCAACACATAGGAAGAGATAGATACATGACAAATTCGCATTCCAACCAGACAACCAAACTGCAGGCGGGCACCGCCTTCCCCGTGTTCGAGGTGCCTAAATTCGGTGGCGGCACAATGACGGTGGGCGGCGCGACCGACGGCTGGACGCTGCTCATCGTATACCGTGGCAAGCATTGCGGACGCTGCAAGACCTACCTGGGCAAGCTGGAACACAACTATGCAAAGTGGGAAGACGCGGGTTTTGCGGTGAAATGCGTCTCGGCCGACCCGCTGGAGAAAGTCAGCGATGATGTCGCGCGCTTCGGGTGGACCTTCGATATCGGCTACGACCTGCAAGAGAGTGACATGCGCGCCATGGGGCTTTACGTCAGCGACCCGCTGTCTTCGCAGGAAACCGACCGTCGCTTTGCAGAGCCCGGTATTTTCTGCCTGCGCCCCGACGGCACGACGCAGATCATAGCCATCTCTAACGGCCCGGCGGCGCGCCCCGATCTGGATGAACTTCTCGACGGGATGATATTCACAATCAACAACGACAAACCTGTCCGCGGGAACGCCTGAACCCGACCCGATCCTACAAACCGCAAGACAGCCAAGAGGAGCCCCCCCAGTACAACACAACGGCTCCCGCTAGGCGACAGACCCGAGTTCTGCCAAACCGCTGGATACAGCGGGCCTGCGCGAACGGACACCGATCCAGCGGGCGCCCTCAATCTTTATCGAAAGTTATTTTGTCACGCGGGAATAAACCGCACCCCCCGGACGTCACTTGGTCATAGAGCCTTTGCTCACCATGCAGAGCAAAGGCCCGGAACCACGGGAGGAAGACATGAAAGTCATTGAAAACGTTAAGCGTCGGCACTTTTTGATCGGATCGGCCGGCACGATGGCAGCCGTCGCGGTCGGGGCACCGGCTTTGGCACAATCAGGCGCAGAGCCTTTGCCGGATTACGTCGCCTGGAAAGACGCCGAGGACATGATCGTCCATTCCAAGCAGACGCTCGAGACGAAACGCGCCGCACAGGGGTCAGAGCTGATCACCCCCACAACCGAACTTTACATCCGCAACAACTTGCCCGCCCCCTCGGACAAGATCGTTGCCGATCGCGATGCCTGGGAGGTCGAGATCGACGGTGTTGCAAACCCCGGCAAGATGACCGTCGGTGCGTTGAAAACGCTTGGCGTCGAAACGGTGGTCTGCGTGCTGCAATGCTCGGGCAATGGGCGCGCCTTCTTCGATCACGAGACGAGCGGGTCGCAGTGGTCCGTCGGGGCGGCGGGCAATGTCGTGTGGACAGGCGTGCCCGTGCGCGCCGTTATTGACGCAATGGGTGGCGCCGACGCAGATGCCGTGTATCTGACCGGCACGGGCGGAGAGGACATTCCCCAAGGGCTACCGCCTGAATCGATCCAGGTTGAACGTTCTGTCCCCAAGGCTGCGATGGATCGCGCGATCCTCGCATGGGAGATGAACGGCGAACCCGTGCCGCTGGCGCACGGTGGCCCCCTGCGGCTGATTATCCCGGGCTACTACGGGGTCAACAATATCAAGTATCTCAAACGGTTGGCCCTGACGGTCGAGGAATCGCCCAATAAGATCCAGCAGACCGGCTACCGCGTCCGCCCTGTCGGCGAAAAAGGTGATCCCTCGCAACCCTCCATGTACGAGATGTCGGTGAAATCATGGATCACCGGGCCGCTGGTGGATGCCGCGACGGGCAAGGTGCAGATTCACGGCGTCGCCATGGGCGGTGTCAGCGGTCTTGAGAAAGTCGAAGTGTCCACCGACGGCGGGCAGACCTGGGCCGATGCGCAGTTTCTGGGGCCTGACCTTGGCCCCTACGCGTGGCGACCCTTTGTGCTGATCACCGATTTGACGGAAGGCACGCATATGCTGGCAAGCCGGGCAACCAATGCCGCAGGCGACGCCCAGCCAGAGAACTTTCCGCCAAACGAACGCGGTTATGGCAACAACGGATGGCGGGCACATGCCGTCGACGTGACTGTCAGCTGATACCATAGACCGGCGGCCTTGGCCGTCGGTCCGACCCTTACCCGGAGACATTGAAATGACCCCATCCCTGACGCCGCGCCTTGGCGGTGCCCTTTTCCTTGCGCTGATCGGCAGCGTAGAAGCAGCCGACGCCTCTCTTGACGCGGGGCGCGCCCTTTTCAACGAGACAGCGCAGCCGCAATGTGCCCTTTGTCACAGCTTGAAAGACGCGGGTGCCGAAGGCGAGATCGGCCCGAACCTTGATGACTTCAAGCCCACCGTCGAACAGGTCCGCGCCGCCGTGACAAGCGGGATCGGCATTATGCCCGGCTTCGCCGAAACGCTGACTGATGCAGAGATCGAGACGGTCTCGACCTATGTCGCGACGGCCGCGGGCGGATCAGACGCCGCAGCCCAAGGCGACGCCGCGGCCCAAAGCGACGCCAGCGCGCCGACCGAGGACGCCGCCGCAGCAGAGCCGGAAACCCCCGGCGCCGAGTTTCTGGCACAAGGCGACCCCGCCGCGGGCGAGAAAGTATTCAGGAAGTGCAAAGCCTGTCACACGGTCGAAGAAGATGGCCCAAGCCGCGTCGGGCCAAATCTGTACGGGATCGTCGGTGCCTCTGTCGCGGCGGTAGACGGGTTCCGCTATTCCGGCGCGCTGACCGACCATGCTGGCGACTGGACACCCGACCGGCTTGCGGCTTTCCTTGCCAACCCCCGCAAGGCCGTGCCCGGCACCAAGATGAGCTTTGCCGGGCTGCGCAAGCCGGAAGACCAAGCCGATGTGATCGCCTATCTCGCCAGTTTGTCAGACGCCGACTGACCTAACCGACGCAAGGCCGCGCCGAACGAACCGTCTTTGAAAGTGCTGCCATCACGCTTTCAGAGGCGCGTTCGCGCGTTTCAAGCCTAAGATAGCGGGCAATGGCATCGAACCGGGTGCGGTCCATCCCCGTCGCGACGATAATATGGCGCTGTTGGTCCTGGGAGCCCCAGCTCGCGATCTGCTTTTCTGACGTGCTCTTACCCTCTGGCAGGGCAAACCCGCCGCGCAGGTAGGTCAGGCGACATCCATTCTGGCCCGCATAATGCATGATATCGCCCTGCTTTGCCACGCGAGACGCGACGGCTGTCAGGTTCGCGCCCTCAAGATCCGGCACACCCGCCAAACCACCCCCCGCCACGGGGCGCAGATCGCCAGAGCCTACATCATAGGTCTGTGCTGCCAGTTCGGTGTGAATGTCGAAAGCCGTGGGGGTGGCGACGAAGTCAGACCCGAAAACCATCGCCAAGGCCATCGCTGCGGCGACAGCACCGCCCCATAGCCAACGTCGCGGGTGCCGGTTGCTGTTTGCAACCCTCGTTTGCGGCGTAGCGTCTTGGTCGTCCAGCACCGGACGCATCAACGCCAAACCGCGCGAAACGCGCCGCACATCCTCAAGCGCCGCAGCCAGCGCGGGTTCGGCTGCCAACCGCGTCTCTAAGGCACGCATTTCCGACGCGTTCAGCGCGCCATCATGGTAGGCGTTGACCTGTTCCCAGTCTTTGTCGTTCAGCTCGCTCATGTCTTCCGCGTCACTTCCTGTTTTGCCGTTCCGGCCCCATCGACGACGTCCAGTAACGCCCGACGCGCGCGGCTGATCCGGCTCATCACTGTGCCGTTTGGCACATCCATCACTTTCGCCGCCTCGGCGTATTTCAGGCCCATAATGTCCACAAGGCATAGCACCTCGCGGGTTTCGGGCGGCAGCTTCTCGAACGCCAGCCGGATCAATACATCCCGCGCGGTATCCGGTCCGCCTGCTTCATCAGATAGACGTTTCTCCTCTGCCGAATATTCACGGCGTACACGTCTTTTTCTTAGCTCGTCATAGTGCAGGTTGCGAATGACGCGGAACATCCACGGGCGCAATTCCTCCAGCAGCTCGGGTCTGCGATCAGACCGCAACCCCCGCTCCACCGCGTCCTGCACCAGATCCTCTGCCGCGTCGCGCGACTGGCAGATGGCCGTGGCATAGGCCATTAACTCAGGCAAAAGAATCTCGATAAGGGTACGCTGCGCCATATCAATCCGTACCGCGTTTTCAAGCCGGATCAAAGCCAACACAGACCGCTGTCGGAATTCTTCGTGCAGTGTCTGGCGTAGGAGTTGCGTCGAGAATATCCGTGATTCTTGCCGGAAAAATCGCGGCGCACGCGGCTGACTCTGAAACGGTAGTCAGGTGGCTTCACCGGCTGGGTTTAGGTGTTCGCCATTATTTAACATAACGTTTCTTCGGTACCTTAGATTTTCAAACAAACGTCCCACCCGTATCAACCTAACAAACAGCGACACCCACAAAGCAAAAAAAAACCGCAGCATTTCCGCCGCGGTTTTTTCATCTAACATCTGGCCCTATTTAGGCGATGGCTGCCTTGATCTGGTCGGCGAGCGACATGGGATCAAAGGGTTTGCTGATCACCTCTGTCGCGCCGATGCCGCGCAGTTCTTCCAGCTCGTTCGGCTGGGCACGGGCGGTCATGAAGATCGCGGGCACATTTGCGAAATCCGGATTCTCGCGCAGTTTCTCAAGCGTTTGACGGCCGGTCATGCCGGGCATCATCATATCCAGCAAAAACACGTCGGGGATATAGTCCAGCGTCTTTTCAAGCGCCTGTTCGCCGCAATCGCATTGCTCAACCACGAAATCACCCGACAGTTCGAGTGACATTTTGGCGATTTCGCGAATATCGGCGTCGTCTTCTACGTGAAGCAATTTAATCATACGGGACTCTTATCCAACGTTCTCTAGTCTTTCAAAATCATTCTCTGGCCCAGAATGGCGCGTTTTGACAGGTAAAGTGAAGGTGAAAGTTGTCCCCCGCCCTTCTTTACTGACAAAATCGATCGTACCACCCAAACCTTCAACAATTGCTTTACAGATGCTCAGCCCCAAACCGGTACCGCCTTTGGTCGCCCGGTCGGAATTCGCCATATCTGCAAACCGCTGAAAGATCTTATGCTGGTCTTCGGGCGCAATGCCCATACCCTCATCGCGTACAGACACACATACGTTTTCGGGCGTTTTTTCGACGGAGATCTCCACCGTGCCGCCCGGCTTGGAAAACTTCGCAGCATTCGACATCAAGTTGGTTAAAACTTGAATGATACGGTTGGCGTCGGTCTCGATATAGGTGGGCGTATCCACCCCGTGGCATTTGATCTGCAAGCCGAACCGCTGATGGGCGGTCGCATTGGCGCGCAGAGATTCGGCCACCAGTTCCGACAGGTCGGCGGTTTCCAGTTCGAAATCCAGACGCCCGGAGGAGATCTTCTCCATATCCAGAATGTCGTTGATGATCAGCACCAGACGATCGGCATTGCGATGCGCGATCTCCAGCAAGCCCTCGGCCTTGGGCGGCAGCTGGCCCGCGGCTTTCGACAACAGCAGCCCCATCGACCCTTTGATCGAGGTCAAGGGCGACCGAAGTTCGTGGCTGACCATAGAGATAAAATCCGCCTGAAGTTGCTCTTGTTCAAGCCGTTCGGTGATGTCGTGCAGCATGATCAGCAGACGCCCGTCGACTGTCCCCTTGTTGAGCCATTTGATCGACCCTTCAAAGTTCGTGCCCGATATCGTTGCGCTGAACGTCATATAGGTGTCGCCGATATCCATCATCCGCAGACAGGCGTCGAGCACATCCTCGCAGCCGCGCTCGGCCGCCATATCGCGCACCGTTTGCCCGTTCTTGGGCCGCGTCGACCAGCCGAACCGTGCCTTGGCGGCAAGGTTCATATAGCGCAACTCAAGGTTGTCTTCGGACACGATCCAGATGTCGTCGCGCAGCTCGTGTAAGGTCATTGCCGTGTCGCGCCGCGCGATCAGCTTGGTGGTAGAGGTGATGTCCGTCCGCGCCGAGATCGACCCGATCCAGCGGCCATTCGCATCCAGCAACGGGGTCACTGTCGTCTGTGTCACGCAGTTTGACCCGTCACGATTGCGCAGCGTCGTTTCACCCTGCCAGCTTTTGCCCTGCCGCAGCAGATCGCGGATTTCAGTGGCGGTGGTTCTATTGTCCTTGGAATACAGCATCGCGACCGGTTTGCCGATCAGCTCTTGGCGGGTATAGCCGGTTGCCTCTAGCAACAGATCGTTCACCTCGACCAGCAGGTTATCGGTGTCGACCACGTTTACCATCGTGTGCATCTTCAGCACGCGCAGCTGTTGGGCAACGCTGTCGTCAACCGTCGCACGCGCCGGCGTGGCCCGCACGTTCGCAGCGATCAGCGGCACCAGACTGGCAATGGCGATGGCCCCGATAACCGGAACGGTTTGCGCCGGTGTGCCCGACAGCAGCGCCGAGGTCGCGGCGTACCACCCCCCAGCCAAGGCCGATCCGGCGACGAAACCGGTGGCAATATGGCGCTTCTTTCCGTTCCAAGACATATCGCGTCCTTACTTACAAAAAGAAGGCACCATCCCTAGCCAAGCACCCTCTCCATCCCTTGCGCCATCATAGACAAAAGTATCTAGACATTTTTAAGGCGATTTTTAGCAACTTTAGACACAACCATAAGGAGATCAACTCGCTCTTTGTGTCGGACCCACAATACTTTCGATAATGTGGTTCAGATCGGTCTGCGATTTCACCAGATGGGTGCCCACCCGGCTATCCCTCGCGCGCGCCGCGTCAGAGGTCAGCCCGACCACCCGCGCATTTGGCTGAAGCTCGGCGATATCGTCCAGGACGGCAGCGGCGTCGCCATCTGGCACGGTCCAGTCGAGGATAATCACATCCAGCGGCCCCGCGCTCAGCGCATCGTGGACCTCGTTCAACCGCGTGACGTTTTGCACATCGGCAAAGGGTCTCAACCCTTCGCGCAGCACCTCTGCAAATTCTTCGTCATCCTCAAGGTGCAACACCCTAAGGTTGTCCTTCGTGCCGTCGATCACTTCGAACGTGCGGGCATCGGGCAGCACGTCATACCCTTCGGCATCGGTGGCCAGCGGGCAGGTGAACCAGAAAATCGTGGTCCCGCTCGGCTTGCTTTCAAAGCCGATGTTGCCGCCCTGACGCCAGACGATCTGTCGCGTGATATTCAGCCCAAGGCCCGTCCCGCCCTTGGCCCGCGTGTCCGATCCATCGGCCTGAGAGAACGCCTGAAAAATCCGGTTCTTGAAATTCTCGGGCACACCGGGGCCGAAGTTCTGCACGTAAACAATCGCCATGTCGCCAATCGTCTCGGCCTTGATCGTGACGTCGGTGCCTTCGGTCGAGTACTTGCACGCATTCGACATCAGGTTCGCCAGCACCTGCATCATCCGTGACCAATCGGCAGTTACATTGATGTCGGTGTCGGGCAGATCCATCACCAGTTTGGTGTTATGGGTGACGGCAAAGGGCATCATCTCTTGCACGGCCGAAGAGATGACCTCGTTCAGGCTCATCGGGCTGAGGTCAAAGTCGATCTTGCCCGACGATATCTTTTCGAGGTCGAGAATATCGTTGACGATGGTGGTCAGACGGTCGGCGTTATTGCGCGCGATCTCGATCAGGCGCAGCGCCGAGGCAGGCATGGTATCACGCGCCGACATCTCGATCAGGCCAAGCGCCCCTTTGATAGAGGTCAGCGGCGTGCGCAATTCATGGCTAACGGTGGACACGAATTCATTCTTGATCTCGTCGATCTTCTTCTGGTCGGTGATATCGTTGACCTGCGCGATAAAGACATAAGCCCCTTCGTTTTTGTCGAAGGTCCAGGTGATGTTGAACAGCCCCCACCGCTGGCCGCCGTCCTTGTGCATGATCGGATGTTCGCCGCGGTAAACCTCGTTCGACCCGCTTTCGGTGAACTTGGTCACGATATCACGCATCAGCTTCACATCTTCCTCGGGGATGATCTGCGCAAGGTTGAACCGGTCGGTCATTGCCTTTTGCGAATATCCCGTCAGCTCGCACATCGCGTTGTTCACGCTGGTGAACTGCCCGTTGCTGTTCAGGGTCGCCATGCCTACGGGGGCCGCATTCAGCACGGTGCGGAATCGCTTCTCGCTTGCCTCAAGCGCGTTGCGGGCGTGACGCAGCGCGGTAATGTCGCTTTGCGTCCCGACCATCCGTATCGCCGACCCGTCGTCGGCGCGGTCCACGACCACGGCATCCGACCGCATCCAGCGCCAGCTTTCGCCGAACTGCATCCGGTATTCGGTCCGCGACCGTTCTGCCTTGCCGGTGATACAATCCTGATCCGCCTCGATCAGACGGGGCAGATCGTCGGGGTGGATACGGCTCAGGAACTCTTCCTGCGTATCCTCGATCTCCGGACCGACATCCATGATCTTGCGCCACGTCGGCGAGACCACCGATGTGCCCGACATCAGGTCGATCTCGAACACGCCAATCTCTGACCCCGCGAGGGCATGGTCATAGCGTTCCTTGATCCCGGCCAGTTCCCCGACGGCCCCGACCTCGACCGACACATCCCGCACAATGGCGGTGATGCGTTTGACGCCATTCAGCGTCTCCCATTCGTTATAATGTAGATCAAGGTGCAGCGTGGATCCGTCGTGTTTGGTGCCCGTGGCGTTATAGCCTGCCTCTGCGGGCAGCCACCCCGCCTCTGTCACGAATTTGGTCAGGGGCAACCCGCCCATCCCGTCTTCATGCTTGTCGAAAATCTCGAGCGCGGCGTGGTTGGCAAACAGGATCTCGCGGCGTTCATCCAGAATGAAGATCCCCACAACGCTGTTCTCGATGATCGACCGGTTTTCCTCTTCGCGGGCGCTGATCTGCTGTTCGCGCAGCGCGGCCACCTCGGCCAAAGAATCCCCACGTTGGCGAATGGCGCGCAACACCACGACCAGCATCGCGGTCAGGGCAATCCCTGCGATCAGCGCAAGCAGCGGCGTGCCACCGGGGAACAACGCCTCGAACAAGGGGGTGCTTTCATATTGGACGGTCCAGGTCCGCCCGAAGAATTCGGTGGTATAGACCATACTATATTTACCCGCCGCATGTTCGCGATCCTGACTGGCATAGATCAGAGCCTCGGGGTCGGTCGTATCGCCGTCATAAACGTGGAAATCATACACATTGTTCTGGTTCGGCGTCAGATCCTGCAACAGGTTGCGGCCGATGAACGGCGCATAGACCCAGCCGCGAAACGTCCCCTCGCGCGGGCCGGAGGCATAGAACAGCGGCCGCAGCAGCAAGAACCCCGGTTCCTTCATCGCGTCCTGCACCAGCAGGATGCGCGGTGTCAGCTGCGGGGTGTTGGTTTCTCGCGCCCGATCCGCCGCCTCGCGCCGCCCTTTTTCAAAGCTGATGTCCAGCCCGACGGCTTCCTTGTTGGGCAGCACCGGCGCGATATATTTGATCACATATTTCTGGTCATGGTTCGTTTCTGGCCTGATCTCGAACCCCGGCGTCCCATTGGCACGCATATCGGCGACGAAAGCATCCTCGTCCACCTTGGCCACGGGTTCCACAAAACCGATGCCGTTGATGCCGGGCAGGTAGTTTTCGAAATCCAGACTTTCGACAAAGGTCTCGAAATCGTCGTACTCGATATTCTCCGACGATTGCATCATCCCCGCGGCACCGTTCAGACTTTGCAGATAGATGTTCATCCGACGATCCAGCGCCTGAAGTCCATCCTCGGTGATGCGGGCGAATTCGGCCTTTGCCGCGGCGCGGTTCATTCGCGCGCCTTCAGCGTAGATCCCGAAGGTCACGAGAAGGCAGACAACGACCAAAATCAAATCTAAGCGCTTGAACAAAACTATACTCTCACATTTCGCAAAACTGAAAAGCGCCTAATCGATGAAAGCCACCCGCTGATCATGTTACCGGCATCCCTCACTTATAAGTAGCACCGGTTTCCCTGCCAACGTTAATTATTACTTGCGCACAGGATTAAGACAGAAACCTCAACAGAATCTAAAGACGCCCCAACTCAGGGTTGTTGATCATACGGGATGCACAATCATAGCACGGAAGTCGTTGACGTTCGTCAGCGTCGGTCCCGTCACCACCTGACAGCCGATCCGGCCAAAGAAACCGTGGGCGTCATTTACCGCTAACGCCGATTCTGCGTCGGCGCGCGCGGCCCCCGCCCGCGCCAGGCTATCGGGCCCGATGATCGCCCCCGCCACCTCGGCCGCGCCGTCGACGCCGTCGGTATCGCAGGCCAACCCCCAGATACCTGCCGCCCCGTTCAGGGCCAGCATCAGCGCCAAGGCATATTCCGCATTCGGTCCACCAACGCCATTCCCGCGCCGCGTGACCGTCAGCTCGCCGCCCGACAGGATAACAATCGGCGCATCGCCGGGATGTAGACGCGCCTGTTCTTGCAGGGCCAAGGCGGCATGGGCGCGGGCGACCTCGCGGGCCTCGCCCTCCAGGTCATTGCCCAGACGGATCACGCGAAACCCCTCTGCCTCGGCCAAAGCCTGTGCCGCATCCAGCGATTGCTTGGGGGCCGCATAAATCCGGTTCATCACACGCGACAGCCGCGCATCATCCGGCGGCACGACCTGCGACCCCGCAGCAAGAGCCCGCGTGACCGAGGCCGGAACCGCCACGCCCCACCGCGTCAAGATCGCCTGCGCATCGCGCGAGGTGGAGGCATCGCCCACCGTGGGGCCCGACCCGATCATCGCCATATCATCCCCCGGCACATCCGAGATCATCAATGTGTGCATCGCCGCCGGATAGGCCGCCGCCGCCAGCTGCCCGCCTTTGACCTGCGACAGATGCTTGCGCACCACATTCATCTGCGTGATCGGCGCACCAGAGGCCAGCAACCCCGCGTTCACCGCCTGTTTCTCGGCCAGCGTAATCTCCCCCAGGGGCGCGGTCAGCAGCGCCGACGCCCCGCCCGAGATCAAAGCCAGCACAAAGTCCCCTTCGCCCAAGCCCTGCACCAGCTCTAGCATCCGCGCGGTTGCGACCTGTCCGGCGGCATCGGGCACGGGGTGGGCGGCCTCGACAATCTCGATCCCCTGACAGGGGCGGGCGTATCCATAGCGGGTGATCACCAAACCGTCGCAGGGGCCCCAGGCCGCCTCTACCGCCTCGGCCATGCGCGCGCTGGCCTTGCCCGCACCGATCACCACCACACGGCCCGTGGGTTTCGGCGGCAGATGCGCGGCCAGCGATTGCATCGGATCGGCCACGGCGACCGCGCGGTCGAACAAGCGGCGTAAAGTCGTCTCCGGCGCGGTGTGCATGGCGATCCCTATCCCGTCATCAAAAAAGCCGCCCCCGAAGGGACGGCCTGTTTTACACTCACGCGGTCTGATCGAACAGACGTTTGCGTGCCGCGGCGTATTCTGTCGCCATCCGCTCGACCACCTCGGCGGCGGGGCGCACATCCTTGACCGCGCCGATGCCCTGACCAGCCCCCCAAATCTCTTTCCAGCTTTTGGGCTTTTCGCGATCGGCACCGAAGTTCATGTTCGACGGGTCGGACCGTTCAAGGTTGTTCGGGTCCATGCCCTGCGCCTCGATCGAGGCTTTCAGATAGTTGCCCCAAACGCCGGTGAACAAGTCGGAGTACACAATATCCGAAGCCCCCGAATCCGCGATCATCTGCTTGTAGCGTGCGTCGGCATTCGCCTCTTGCGTGGCGATAAACGCCGACCCGGCATAGCCGCCATCCGCGCCCATGGCCTGCGCCGCAAGAATGCTGTCGCCCTTGGCAATCGCCCCCGACAGGAACAGCGGCCCGTTGAACCATTCGCGGATTTCCTGGATCAGTGCCAGCGGCGACAAGGCACCGGCGTGCCCCCCTGCCCCTGCGGCCACAGCGATCAGACCATCGGCCCCTTTTTCAATCGCCTTATGGGCAAAGCGGTTGTTGATGATGTCGTGCAAGACAACACCGCCCGCGCCATGGGCCGCATCGTTCAGCCATTCCTGCGCCCCAAGCGACGTGATCCACAGCGGCACCTCGTGCTTGACGCAAATCTCTACGTCCCGTTCAAGCCGCGCATTGGATTTATGCACGATCTGGTTCACCGCATAGGGGGCGGCGGGATTGTCAGGGTTCGCTTGGTTGTGACGGTCCAGCTCTTCCTTGATGCGCGTCAACCAGCGGTCCAGCTCAATCGGTTCGCCTTCCGCTTCGCGTGCGTTCAGCGCTGGAAAGCTGCCCACAATACCGGCCTTGCACTGTGCAATCACCAGATCAGGGTTCGAGATAATGAACAGCGGGCTGCCAATCAGCGGGATACGCAAATTGTCGAAAAGGGCGGGTAGCGTCATCTTGTTCCTCCGGGACGTATTATTTTCCTGCAACTTGTCAGGATGTGCGCGCTTTGGAAATGACGAACGTTGCGTCCGTCACTCCCTTCTTGTGATCGGGACTACAGCGCCTCGATGATGGTGACATTGGCGATGCCGCCGCCTTCGCACATGGTTTGCAACCCGTATTTTTGGCCGCGCGTATGCAGGCTGTGCACCAGCGTCGTCATCAGCCGCGCACCAGAGGCCCCCAAGGGATGCCCAAGCGCAATCGCGCCGCCATTCACATTCAACTTGGCCGGATCGGCCCCGGTGTGTTTTGCCCATGCCATCGGGATCGGCGCAAAGGCTTCGTTGACCTCGAACAGATCGATGTCGTCGATCTTCATACCGGCCCGTTCCAGCGCGCGGTCTGTGGCGGGCAGCGGTTCCTCCAGCATGATCACCGGATCGCCCGCGGTCACCGTCAGGTTCACGATCCGCGCCTTCGGCGTCAGATTGTATTTCTTCAGCGCGGCTTCGGACACGACCAACACGCCCGCCGCCCCATCGCAAATCTGCGACGCATTCGCTGCAGAGATCATGCCGTCCGGATCAAGCAGTTTAACAGAGGAAATCCCGTCAAGCGTCGCATCATCGCGGATGCCTTCGTCGCGGGTGTGCATCCCGCCCTCGATGGCCAGCGGAATGATCTCTGCGTCAAAGGCCCCACCATCCCGCGCAGCGGTGGCGCGGCGGTGGCTTTCCAGCGCATAGGCGTCCAGTTCCGCGCGGGTGAACCCGTGCTTTTGCGCGACCATTTCCGCGCCGATGAACTGGCTGAAATTCTTGGTGCCGTAGCGCGCCTCGATCCGGTCGCTGAACGGGCCCTCGCCCAACCCCGCCTTGGCATAAAGCGATACATTCGACCCCATCGGCACCCGTGTCATGCTTTCGACACCCATGGCGACAACCACATCCTGCGTGCCCGACATCACCGCCTGTGCCGCGAATTGCACCGCCTGTTGCGAGCTGCCACATTGCCGGTCGATGGTGACCGCGGGCACCGATTGCGGCAGGTTCGAGGCCAGCACACAGTTGCGCCCGAAGGCAAAGGATTGCTCTCCGCCCTGGCTGACGCAACCGACGATCACGTCATCAATCACCGCGCCGTCGATCCCGGACCGCGCCACCAGCGCATTCAACACTTCGGCCCCCAGATTGGCAGGGTGCCAGTCGCGCAGCGCGCCGCCACGGCGCCCCCCTGCGGTGCGGGCTGTCTCTACGATATAGGCATGTGCCATAACGCTTTCCCCTCTATTCAGTCTCTATTTCGGTGCCATGCGGATCGCGCCATCAAGGCGGATCGTTTCACCGTTCAGCATCGGGTTGTCGATAATCGCCCCGACCATCTTGGCGTATTCCGACGGATCGCCCAAACGGCTGGGGAAGGGCACCTGCGCGCCGAGCGAATCCTGCGCCTCCTGCGGCAGACCCTCCAGCAGCGGTGTGAGGAACAGCCCCGGTGCAATCGTCATCACCCGGATGCCATAGCGCGCCAGCTCGCGGGCGACGGGCAAGGTCATGCCCACGATCCCGCCCTTCGATGCCGCATAGGCCGCCTGCCCGATCTGGCCGTCGAACGCCGCGACCGACGCCGTGTTGATGATCACGCCGCGTTCCTCGCCCACGGACTCCGCCTTGTGCAAGGCCGCGGCGAATTTCGACAGCACGTTGAACGACCCCAGCAGGTTCACATTCACCACATTGGTAAAACTCGCCAAGGGCAGCGCCGCGCCGTCACGATCCACGACCTTGGCAGGTGGGCCGATGCCCGCGCAGTTTACCAGAATACGCGCCTTGCCGTGCAGCCCTTCGGCCTCCGCGATCGCGGCCTCTACCGCGCTTTCGTCGGTGACATCAACGCGCAGAAACTTGCCCCCGATGGCGGTGGCTTTTTCCTCGCCCAGTTCAGCGTTCATATCAAAGATAGTGACCTTGGCCCCGGCCTGCGCCAGAAACGCTGCCGTGGCCCCGCCCAATCCCGAAGCGCCACCGGTGACGATGGCGGCCTGTCCGTTCAATTGCATGGTATCCTCCCCTTCCCTGCTGACGCAGGGGCAACAGTTTAATTGCGGGGAATGTCGCCTGCGGTTTCGCGGATTACAATGGCAAAGCGTGGGACCCGCGGCCCCCCGTTCAGCCGATCCGGTTTAGGCCGTGATCACGACCTCGGACACGTCACTATCTACGGCCTGCAATGCGGCCAGAACGCGGGGGATCAGATGGGTCTGCACATAGGCCCCGTGAAAACGGCTGGGGGCCTGAAGCGTGACACGCCCCCCTGCCCGATCCTGCCGCGTGAGATTATGCAGCCAACTGCCATAGACACCGGCATCTTCGGCATGAAGCACAGCCTGCGCCAACGCCCATTCGCTGCCCCCTTCGACAGGCGGCGTCGGGGCGGTGCCACGCACGGGCAAAGGCACCACCCGCGTCGGTTCCGGCGCGCCCTGCATGCGCAGATCAAAGTCCGGCCCGACCTGCGGCCATTGCGGGCGCGTCTTTTCAAGGATCGCATCAAGGTCGAGCCCGTATTCCGTCACCCGTCCGCGCGCGCCCTGACGTTTGACCACCAGCCAGCCGCAGCCGCGCAGCTTTGCCATCTCGCGTTTGACGGTGCGTTCATCGACGGACCAAAGCTGCGCGATCTCGCGCTGACCGACGGCCAGTTCATTGCGCGCCCAGTTGTAGCGCGCCGTTACAAGTGTAATGAAGCGCAGCACCAGACGGTGATCATGTTTCCCGCCGGCAAGGGCATAGGCCCCCAAGGCGGTGATGATATCATACTTGCGCGCGGCGGCGTCACGCCCCACGGGTTTCGGTGAAAGCATAGCTGCTCCGATCTGGCACGGTGTGAATGTGCAGCCTCAGTTCGATCTCTTGATGGATCCTCGGGGCGTAGACAACGTCTTTTCCGCCTCTTCCCTGATTTGCGTCCGGAAACCCGATTCTGTCAAGGATTGGTTTTGCACCGACCCTCTTTCTTCCCCATTCAAATTTGAAAGTTGAGGTATCATTGGTATAGGGGGTCATGCAGAGCGTCCCCTATTACAGCGTTTTTGTCCCCCAATATGTCGCGGGGTCGATCCTGCTGTCCCCCTATATTTCCGCCCCGGGGCTATAGAGCCGCGCCTATCGCCCGAATCGCACCGGGGCCCTGTGGTATAAGGGATATTGAAAACCTGTTTATAGAATAAATGTCTTTCCATAAGATGCAAATTCAGCGTAAATCCAAATTGAGTAGTAATTAGCGTTCTCTTTCGGGTTTTCCGGTGCCGCCACAGCGTGCGGGGCGGCGGTTCCCCGCGGGGAACGGGTAGGGAAAAGGACAGCTTATGTTTACCTATGCGGACCTGGCAAAGCTTCAGGCGCAGTCGCTCAAGATGCAGGGGCACATCCGGCATCAGACCTATTCGCCCGAGATGGAAAAGACCCTGCGCCGGTTCTCAAGCTGGGAAGTGGCGGAGCTGATCTTCAAGACCAACCCGTCGACCCTGCGCGGCCGGCTGGCCGCTGACCCGTCCCTGCCCGAGGGGCAGGTGGAAGAGGAAGGCCGCCAGCGCTGGTATGCGCTGGAAGAGATCAACGAGCTGCGGCGCAAGCTGAAGATCAAGAACCGGTCGCTGATGCCGCCGCGCCCTGCGGGCAAGCGGGCGGTGCGTGCCGCGATTGCGAACTTCAAGGGCGGCGCGGGCAAGTCCACCGTCGCGCTGCATTTCGCCCATGCGGCCGCGCTTGACGGCTACCGCGTGCTGGCCGTGGATTTCGATCCGCAGGCCACACTCAGCCATTCGATGGGGCTGTCGGATGTCTCGGAAGAGGTCACTGTCTGGGGTATCATGGCCCGCGACCTGATCCGCGAGACAGAGCGGATGAACGCCGTGCAAGGCGGCGCGGAAAGCGGGGCCACCCTGCCCCAACGCAAACTGCCTGCCTCTGTCACTGGCATGGGGCTCAGCGAATTGCGCGCCACCGATTTCATCAAGCCGACCAGCTGGCCCACGATCGACCTGATCCCCAGCTGTGCCAATGCCGCGTTCGTTGAATTTGCCAGCGCGCAGTACCGGCACCTGAACCCCGAATGGTCGTTCTTTGCCGCCGTGTCCCGTTATCTTGATACGATCCCGCCGGACGCCTATGACCTGATCATCTTCGACTGCCCGCCCGCCATTGGCTACCAGTCGATGAACGCGGTCTTTGCGGCGGATGTTTTGTATATTCCCTCCGGCCCCGGCTATTGGGAATATGACAGCACCACCAGCTTCATCGGCCAGCTGTCTGAGGCGCTTGAGGATCTGGGCCGCTTCCGCGGGCGGCTGCCGTCGGGCACCGATCCGGTCAAGGCCTTTGCTGACATCAAGTTTCTATTGACCCGTTTCGAGCCTAATAACGATCTGCACCGTGCGATGCAGTCAGCATTTAATCAGGTCTTTAAGCCACATGTAGCAGAGCACCCGATTGAAATGACCCGCGCGGTTGAACAGTCAGGCCGGTTCCTGTCGTCGATCTATGAGATGGACTACCGCCAGATGACCCGCGAGACCTGGCGCCGCGCGCGGGCCTCCTTTGATCGGGCCTATGATGAATTCCGTGCCACGCTTGTCGATGCGTGGGATAAACTGGAGGATGAATAATGGTTAAGAAACGCTCTGTTTTCGATATCAACTTCGATCTGGATGAAGAGGAAGACGTGGCGTTCCCCGCGGGGAACGCACCTGCCGAACCGCCCGTTGTGAAAGAGTACAACATTCAGGGCCACCCGTTGCAGAACTCTGATCCTGTGCCCAACCCCCCTGCCCCGTCGCGACGCGGCCCGATGGCGAGCGCGATCTCGGAAACGCTTGAAGCCACCTCAGAGCGCGCCAGTGCAGAGGCCGCCATTCGCGCGGAAAACGACGCGCTGGCGCATGAGCATGTGCGGCTGAAACGGCTGGGGTTGATCACCGACCTGATCCAGACCTCGGATGTGCATACCGACAAGCTGACCCGCGACCGGTCGGCCAATGTCGACCCCGAACTGGCAGAACTGAAGCAGTCGATCCAGTCGGTCGGCCTTTCCAATCCCATTCGGGTGGAGCAGACGGATAACGGGTATGAGCTTATTCAAGGCTTCCGCCGGCTCACCGCCTTCCGCGAACTTGCGGCCGAAACCGGCGACCCGCGCTATTCCCGCATCCCCGCCGCGCTGGTTCCCCGCGGGGAACCCCTTGCGGATCTGTACCGCAAGATGGTGGACGAGAACCTTGTGCGCAAAGACCTGTCCTTTGGCGAGATGGCGCGGCTGGCCCTGTCCTATGCGCAGGATTCGGGCGTCGAGGTGAGCGATGCGGTTGGCACGCTCTATGCCTCTGCGCTGAAACAGAAGAAGACCTATATCCGGCAGTTCGCCCGTGTGCTTGCCGATCTGGACGGCGCGCTGCGCTACCCAGAGGCGATCCCGCGGGCGCTTGGGCTGGATGTTTATCGTTTCCTTGATGCGCAGGCGGGCAATGCGATGGCGCTGAAAAAGGCGTTGATCAAGCAGCCGGAACGGGATGCCGATGCCGAACTTGCGATTCTGCGGGCAGGGATCACGGCAAAGAAAGCCGCACCAAAACCTGCGGGCCGAAGCTCTGCCAAGACATCCTTGCGGCTTGGGTTGCCACAGGGGGAGATGCGGGTGATCGCGTCGGACGGGAAGGTAGAGATGCGCTTGCCGCGCGATTTCTCGGCTGTCAGCAAGGCGCGATTACAGCGCGGGATCGAGGCGTTTCTTGCAGCGCTGGATCAGAAAGACTGAAACTCGAAGGGGGCAGGGCGGATCGCCTTGCCCCTTCTTCTTGGCGCCGGGTCGGGCCTAATGGGCGCGATAGGCCCACATATACGCGCCAACCCGCGCCACCTTGCCCGAATCCTCAGCCTCACCTATACTCCTGCCCTATACGCATAGTACGAGAGGGTGCCATGGGCCGTGTCAAAGTGAATCTTACATTGGATGCCAGCGTCGCCGAGACGGCGCGCGCGCTTGGGCTGAACATGTCGCGGTTGGCCGAGGCCGCGATTTCGGACGCCGCCAAGGCAGAACGCAACCGCCGCTGGCGGATCGAGAACCAGCAGGCGCTGGATACCTATGCACAAGAGGTAGAGGCCGAGGGCCTGCCGCTTGAACGCTTCCGCAGTTTCTAGCTCGAGCTATGGCGCAGTTTGACGTGTACCGACTTGCAGGCGGGCAGCTTGTGGTGGATCTGCAAACCGACCTGATTGGCATCGACGCCTCGCGCGTGGTGGCACCGCTGCGCGAGGCGGGGCGGTACGCTGCCTTTCCCGGTCTGACCCCGCAGGTAGAGGTCGACGGCACCGCATGGATCGTGCGGGTGCAAGAGCTGGCCGCCGTACCCGGCACCGCGCTGCGCGACAAGGTGACCTCGCTTGAGGCAGAGCGCGATGCGTTGAAGCGGGCGCTGGATATCCTGATCGACGGGCTGTGATTGTGCCCGCGGCTTACGGTTCCCCGCGGGGAACCTCGCCCACATCTTTCGGCACCTGATACCCTTTGATCACCGCGTCGCGGGCGCGCAGTGCTTTGTACCAGCGCAACACATTGGGGAATTGCGTCAGGTCCACCCGCTGCCATTCATAGCGTGCGACCCAGGGCCAACAGGCCATATCCGCAATCGAATAGTCACCGCAGATGTAGTCTTGCCCCTCGAGCTGTTTGTCGAGCACGCCGTAAAGCCGCTGGACCTCTGTCGCATAGCGGGTTTCGGCGTAGGGGGCCTTGCCCGGGTTGAACTGCAAGAAGTGATGCGCCTGTCCGGCCATTGGACCCAAGCCGCCCATCTGCCACATCAGCCATTCATGCACCTTGGCACGTCCGATCGCATCGTTCGGCAGGAATTTTCCATATTTATCAGCGAGATACCACATGATCGCGCCGGATTCCATCAGGCAGAGGCCGTTGTGATGGTCCTTGATCGCGGGGATCTTGTTATTGGGGCTGATTTTAAGGAAGTCGGGCGCGAATTGGTCGTCCTTGGTGATGTCGATGGGGTGGGCGGTATAGGGTACGCCCAACTCCTCCAGCAGGATAGAGACCTTGCGGCCGTTCGGGGTGGTCCAGGTATAGAGGTCGATCATTGCGGCGTCCTTCGGCTTGCGTCAGGGGGGAAAACGGGTTGCTATGCCCTTGGTATAAATCAGCTTGCGCGGATCACAAAGGCGCAGATCGGGGGGATGATGGAGAGGAAGATTGCACTGGTTACCGGCGGGGGCAGCGGCGTCGGGCGCGCCTGCGCCGCAGCGCTGGCAGAGGCGGGGTTTACGCTGGTGCTGACGGGGCGCCGGATGGCCCCGCTAGAGGAGGCCTGTGCCGCGTTGGCGGGGGAGGGGCATCTGGCGATCACCGCGGATGTCGGGGTCGAGGCGGATGTGCTGGCGCTGTTTGACCAGATCGAGGCGCAGTTCGGACGGTTGGACCTGCTGTTCAACAATGCGGGCGTCAACGCCCCCGCGGTCGAGATTGACGACCTGTCGCTGGACGACTGGAACGCCATTGTGGCCGCGAACCTCACGGGGTCGTTTCTATGCGCGCGCGCGGCCTTCGGGTTGATGAAACGGCAGTCGCCCAAGGGTGGGCGGATCATCAACAACGGGTCTATTTCTGCCCATGTGCCGCGCCCGTTCTCGGCACCCTATACGGCGACGAAACATGCGGTGACAGGGCTGACGCGGTCGCTGTCGCTGGACGGGCGGGCGCATGACATCGCTTGTGGTCAGATCGACATCGGCAATGCCGCCAGCGAGATGACAGAGCAGATGGCCCAGGGTGTGCTGCAACCGGACGGGTCACGTCGGGCAGAGCCGCGCATGGATGTAGAGGATGTGGGCCGCACGCTGGTCTATATGGCAAGCCTGCCGCCTGCTTCAAACGCCATGTTCGTGACGGTGATGGCGACCAAGATGCCCTTTATCGGGCGCGGCTAGGGGAGGGGCCCCGCCCACGCAAGGTTGCGGGCGGGGTGCCGGTATGTGTCTCTAATCAGCGGTTTAGAGCCTACTTCTTTGCCGCATCGCGCAGTTTCGTGATCGTGGTGCGGGTAGAGATCTGTTCGGGGTTGGTGACCAGTTCGATCAAGGCCGGGCGACCGCTGGCGCGGGCACGGTCAAAGGCGGCGGCGAAGTCGGCGGTTTTGGTCACGCGCTCCGCATGCGCGCCATAACCCTCGGCCATTTTGCAGAAGTCCTGATTGATCAGCGTGGTGCCTGAAATGCGTTCGGGGTGGTCGCGTTCCTGATGCATGCGGATGGTGCCATAGATGCCGTTGTTGAACAGCAGCACGATCGGCGTTGCCCCGTATTGCGCGGCGGTGGCGAGCTCTTGCCCGCTCATCATGAAGCCGCCATCGCCGACGAATGACAGCACCAGTTGATCCTTATGCGCCAGCGCCGCAGAAACGCCCGCCGGAACGGAATACCCCATCGCGCCACAGGTCGACCCTACGATGCGCCCCGGGCGGCCAAAACGCAGATAGCGTTGCGCCCAGCCGGTGTGGTTGCCAGCGTCCAGCGTCACGATTGTATCTTGCGGCAGGCTGTCGCGGATCTGGCAAAGGGCGACGCCCATGTCGAGCTCCCATTCCGCGCCATTGGGGCTGTCGGTGTCGGTCAGGTAATCGCCATGCAGCTTAGCGCACCAATCCTGCCAATCGTCAGCGCGGTCGAGATCAAGTGAGTCGAGTGCCGATGCCGCAGCGGCGGGGGAGGCGGCGAAGCCGAGGTCGGGGGAATAGACGCGGCCGATCTCGTCCGCGTCAGGGTGCAGGTGCACCAGACGGGTATCGGGGTTGGGCGATTGCAGGGTGGTGTAGGTCTTGGTCGTCATCTCGCCCAACCGGGCGCCGATGACGATCAGCAGGTCGGCCTCTTTCTGGTGCGCAAAAAGCGTCGGCGCGGTGGAGGTGCCGAAATCGCCCGCAAAGACGGGCGACAGGTTGTGCACGATATCCTGTCGCCGGAAGGAGGTGGCGACGGGGATGTTGTTGGTCTCGGCAAAGCGGGTGATCGCGGCGGCGGCATCCTCGGTCCAGCCGGAGCCGCCAAGCAGCATCAGCGGGCGTTTGGCCTGTGCGATCTCGTCCTTCAGCGCGTCTACATTTGCCGTGGAAAGCTGAGCCTGCGTGGCGGTATAGGGCCGCGCATCGGCGACTTCGACGATTTCGGTCAGCATGTCTTCGGGCAGGGCGATGACAACCGGACCGGGCCGGCCAGAGGTGGCGACGCGGAAGGCGCGGGCCATATATTCAGGCACCCGCGACGCATCATCGATCTGGGTCGCCCATTTGGCGATCGGGCCGAACATGGCGCGGTAGTCGACTTCCTGAAATGCTTCGCGGTCGGTGGTGTCGCGGGCGATCTGGCCCACCAGCAGGATCATCGGCGTGCTATCCTGTTGCGCGATATGCACGCCAATGGCGGCGTGGCAGGCGCCGGGGCCGCGGGTGACCATGCAGATACCTGGGGTGCCGTGCAGCTTGCCGTAGGTTTCGGCCATATTCGCCGCACCGGCCTCGTGGCGGGCGTTGATCAGGGTGAACCGGTCTTGCACGTCATGCAGCGCGTCCAGCACCTCGAGGTAGCTTTCACCGGGCACGCAATAGGCGGTGTCGGCCCCGTGGATCAAAAGCTGGTCCACAAGGACCTGTCCGCCGGTCCGGCGTTTGAGGGGGGCGTTCTGGGTCATTGGTCGGGCTCCGTCCATGTCATCTGGTATTTTCGATTGCCGAAGATGCAGCACGCCGGGGCGGGTTTTGCAATGCCGTTAGGGAAACATCGGCGGTGAAAAAAAATTGACGGATGGAAACGTATCCCGCACACTCAACCATGACGAAAGTGGTGGGTAGTTTTGGCGGATGGTTCTCATAAAACTCTAGGATTGCAGCTAAATGTCATCGGGCCGTTCGATTTGCGGCGCACCGATGGGTCACGTGTCACCATCACCTCGAAGAAGGCGCGCGCTGTGCTGGCGATGTTGGCGGTCGCCCCCGGTGGCAGGCGCGAAAGACGTTGGTTGCAATACAAGCTATGGAGCGAACGCGGAGAGCGTGAGGGTGCGGCGAGCCTGCGCCAGACGCTGTCTGCCCTGCGCCGTGCGCTTGCCCCGATGGGCGATGTGCTGCAAGCGGATCGCACCACGGTCACGCTGTCGCTGAGCGAGGTCGCGGTAGATGCGCTTGAGCTTTCGTCGGTGGCGCAGCGGTTGCCGGGGCAGGCGGAGTTCCTTGAAGGGCTTGATATCAGGGACCCTGAATTCGACAACTGGCTGCGCGAGCAACGCGCCTTTTGGTCCCGCCAGCTAGAGACGTCGCAGGGCGGTCCCGACCCATCAGAGGTTGACTTCGCCCCGCCGCTGGATGTGCCTTGTGTGACGCTCATGCCCTTTGCCAGTGCCGAGCCGCTGACCCCTCAGGCGCAGGAACTGGCAGAGCAGGTGTTGGACCAGCTGGCGCGGCATCGGTGGATCAGTTTTATGGATTGGGCCGTGCACAGTGGCCGCAGCGCCGCCGGTGCCGCGCGGCCTGCGACGGCGAATTACGTGGTGACCGGCCAGTTGCGCCAGAGCGGCGGGCGGTTGGTCTTGATGGTGGAGCTGACGCATCTGACCACAGGGCAATCGGTGAAACGTGCGCAGTTTACCGCGCCGCTGGCCGATGCTGCCGATATCGGGGCGGGGTTTGCCGCCGTCGCGCGGGATATGGCGATCGAGGTGGCGGGGAATTTCAGCTGTGCCTTGGCGCAATCCTACGAACAGCGGTCCCAGTCGCGGCCGGCACAAAGCGACGAGGCGCTGCTGTGGCAGGGGCGCTGGCATATCAACCGCCTCACCCCCGAGGATTTCGAGAAGGCGCAGGGGATCTTCGAGGATATCATCGCGCGCAACCCCGGTCATGTAGAGGCGCATGTCTATCTTGCGCTGACCACGCTGTGGCGGGTCTGGACCTGCCGCGCCGATCCGCGTGACATCAAGCTGGCGCGGCGACAGGCGCAAAAGGCGATCAAGCTGGATGTGTCGGACGGGCGGGGCTATTGGATTGCGGGCTGTGCGGAATGTTGGCTGGGCAACAAGACGGCTGCTGTGCATTACACGGACGAGGCGATCCGGCTGTGCCCCTCGCTGGCCTTTGCCCATGACCAGCGCGGCACAAATCTGGCCTATGATGGCAACCCCCTGGCGGCGCTGGAGGCGCTGGAACACGCGATCCGCCTGTCGCCCCACCACCCGCAGCGCTTTTGTTTCGAGGGGGAGACAGCCCTTGCCGCGCTGCTGGCGGGGGATCTGTCGGCCGCGCTGCAGCACGCGGATCACGCCTTGTTGCTGCGCCCCGCCTATTGGTACGCCCATATGGTCAAGGTCCTGGCGCTGCACCGCATGGGCCGCCCCGACGCCGTGGCGCGTGCCAAGCGCGACCTGTACGAGTTCGAGCCCCGTTTCAACCGCAGCTATATCAACTGGCTTCCCTTTTCGGACCGGTCGCTGAACGCGCGTATGATTGAAGAGATGTTCTAGGTACGGCGCGCCGGCTGGTGACCCCCCGGGGGGCCTTTGCAGAAGGCATCCGACGCATGACGAAATATGCAGACAACTACGCTGGTATCCGGCAAGCGCAGGCGGAGGAGCGGGCGCATCCCTCTGATCTGGGAACGCGGCATTTCACGCTTGATGCGCTGAACGGCAGTTGGGTCGCACAGGTGCGGAGCCGGATCACGCAAGGGCTGATGAAACATGGCGGGCTACGCCTGATGCAGCGGATTGCGCCGGTGGTCCGGTTGGGACCGTATCACTTTGTCACGCGCCACGCTGATATTGTCGCGGCATTGCATCGGCCCGATGTTTTCGGCGTGCCCTTTGGCCCCGAGATGGAAGAGATGGCAGGCCCGCCGGTGTTTGCCTTGGGCGATGATGCACAGACCCATGCCGCGCAGATGGCGATTTTGCGCGATCCTTGGGCGGCGATTGATCCGGTGACCCATGTGCGCCCTGTGGTGCGCCGCGTGACCGAAGCCTTGCTGGAGGATAGCGGCGGGCAGATCGACATGGCGCGCGATGTCTTTATGCGCGTGACGGCAGAGGCCTGTCTGAAGACCTTTGGCATCGCGGCCCCGAGCGCGGAAAACTTTGCCGCGTTTTCAGCGGCCTGTTCCTCGCTGATCTTTGCCGACCCCTCGGGCACGCCTGCGGTGCGTCGGCAGGCGATGATCGGGGCCAAGCGTATTTGCGATCTGCTGGATGCCAGTATCGACGCCTATGCCAATCTGTCCGCCGACGAACGTGCGGACCCCGCACAGGCGGGTTTCTTGCAAGGGTTGATGGATCAGGTCGCGCGGCAGGGCGATGGCGGGCCGGTTTGGGAGCAGTCGGACAAAGACACCGTGCGGGTGATCCTGTTCGGGGTGATCACCGGCTTTGTGCCCACCACCGCGCTTGCGGCGGGCAAGATACTCGACCAGATGCGCCGCAAGCCGGACCAGTTCCATCAGGCGCTGCGCTGTGCCGCGCGGGCCGAAGCCACCCCCGACGATCCGCAGGCCCGCTTGGCCCTGCGTGACATATTGTTCGAGATCGCCCGCTTTAATCCGTCGCTTTTTCCCGGCCAGTTCCGCCTGCGCAAAGAGGCCGGCGATACGCAGGGCCTGCCCGAGGCGCTGCGGCGGATCAAACCCGGTGCCGTGGTCATTCTGGCAACAGCGCAAGCCCTGCATGATCCGCGGGTGGTGAAACACCCCAACCGCTTCATGCCCGGCGAAGGGTTTCTGGCCAAGGACGGCACCGCGCTGCCGGATCTGTCCTTTGGTTTGGGGATGCATCACTGTCTGGGGCACGAGATGGCGCATGAGATCATCACCGAGGCATTCCAGATCATCCTGTCGCGCCCCGGCATCGCCTTTCTGCCCGAGCGGCCAAAGTTCTATGGCCCCTATCTGGGCCGCTTGCGGATGCGGTTCGACATGGTGGAAGGCCACGCGGCACAGTCGACGATCGTGGCGCCTGTGCCCTTGAAAGAGGGTGTGGATATAGAGGCGCTCCGCGCGGTCCTGGCGGGGTTGCAGGAGGAGACATCAGATTTGAAGCAGGGGCTTGAGGGCACGGGGATCGTGCATTTCGCAAGCCTCAATCTGGTTAATCTGGGGGCCGAGACGCGGCTTGATGCGCGGCCCACCCATCTGCTGGCAGAGTTCAACACCGATGGCATGCCGCGGGACGCGCTGGCGCGGCTGGCGCAACGGATCGACGCGCCCTGTTCGATAGTGTTGCCGTTTCTGAAAGATGCGCAGGGCGGGTTTGTCGCGGCGGTGCGCGCGCATCTGCTGCATCCCGATACCAAGCCCTGGGGCACCATCGGGGTGAACTTCAACGGCACCGAACATATGCCTGTGCGCCAGATCGAGGCGGAGAAAAACCTGTATGACTGGGCCGAGGCGCAGGTGCGACAGCGCGCAGCCGAGGGCACCACGGACCCCGCCGATCTGGTCGCCGATATCCGCAAACAGATGCAGCAGGACCCTGCGAAAGCGGCGCTGCTGTACCGCCCATCCCATCGCTATCCGCGCTTCTCGCGGCACAAGGATTTCCCCTTCTCGGGGTTTATCGCGAAATATGCGGGGCTGGGGCTGAAGCCCTTGGCGGTCTTTGCGCTGCTGGCGTTGGTGCTGCCTGTGGGGCTGGTCGCCTTTGGTATTGTCAGTCTGTTGCAGGCGGCGGATGTCTATGTCTCGCTTTGGATGGTGCCGCTGTTGCTGGCGCTTACGGTGGCGGGCGGGGTGCTGGCGTGGTTGCGGCGGGTCGAGACGCGCGAGACGCCGGATGACCGCTATGCGCCTCATGATCACGTCGCCGCCGTGCAAGCGATGGAGGATCTGCCCGGCTATGCGCAGAACCACATCACCTCGGTCAGTGCCTTGAATCCCGGCCTGCTGCGGCGGCTGACCACGGCGCTGGCGTTCCACATCATCAAATATATGAAAATCCTGTGGTTCCGCCCCGGCTTTGTCACCGATTTCGCCACCATTCATTATGCGCGCTGGTACTGCCCCAAAGGCAGTCAAAAGCTGATCTTTCAGGGCAATTACGACGGCAGCTGGGAAAGCTACCTCGAAGATTTCATCACCAAGGTGCACCGCGGCCAGACGATGGCGTGGAACAACTGCGTGGGCTTTCCGCGCAGCCGGTGGTTTTTTCTGGACGGGGCGCAGGACGGTGACAGGTTCAAACGCTGGGTGCGGCGCCAGCAGGTGCAGACGCAGGTCTGGTACAGCCGCTTTCCGCAGCTGACCACAGGGATGATCCGCACCAATGCGCTGGTGCGCGACGGGCTGGCGCGGGCGCTGACCCATGACGAATATCGCGCGTGGGCCAACCTATTCTACACCGCGCCGCGCCCCGCCGATGCGATCGAGACGGACCAGGTGCAGACCTTGCTGTTCAACGGGCTGGGGCGACATCCGTTGATGACGGCGCGGGTGCTGCGCTTTGACACGGGGCAGGGGGGCAAGCGCCTGATCGCGCAGTTGCTGCAAGAGGCGCGCAATGCCGAGACCCCCGGTGCGCCCTGGGATGCGCGGCTGAGCTTTGGCGACGCCTATCCCGATTATCCGGCGCATTTCATTGCCCTGTCCTCTGGCGGGCTGTCGCTGCTGGGGTTTCCCGACACGCCCCACGACGGGCGCGCGACGTTGCCCCATGCCTTTGCCAGCGGCATGGCGGCACGGGCGCGGATGTTGGGCGATGCGGGCACGCCCGCCGATCCCGCCCGCTGGCGGTGGAGCGACGGCGCCGCGCACGCTTTGCTGCTGTCCTATGCCCGCGATCCTTCGGAGCAGGGGGCGACCGACGACACGCTGACCGTGATGTTCGAGCAATATGGCATCGCGGTGGACAGCATCGTGCGGGCGGATCTGCAACGCCGCGGCTTGGCCCATAGCGACGGGTTCGGCACGCGTGACGGTATCTCGCAGCCGATCATGCGCCATACCCAGGCCTTTGCCAAAGGCAAGGCCGCGCCGGATGATGTGGTCGGCGCGGGGGAGTTCATCCTGGGGTATCCCGATTCCCGGGGCTACCTGCCGCTGGCGATCACCGTGCCCGCCGATACGCCGGCGGCGCAGGGGCTGTCGGCGGTCGAGCGGCCGGTGACGGATCTGGTGCCGCGCTTTGGGCGGCTGCATCTGGGGGACCAGCGTGATTTTGGCCGCGGCGGGAGCTTTCTGGCGGTGCGGCAGATCTTGCACAATGACAAGGCTTTGAAGGAGTTTGTGGCGGCCAAGGCGCGCGGGCTTGAGGCGCGACATCTGCCGCAAGAGGGCATCGCGGATGCGATCCGCGAGGATATGCAGGCCGACATCAGGATCCGGCAGGGCGACCACATGCCCGGCGACAAGGATATCGTGCTGGGGGATATGCAGCGTGGGCAGATGGATCAGTCGCCCTATGGCGATGTGCCGATGGGGCTGGATGCACGGCAAATCTGGATGGAGCAATGGATCACCGCCAAGATCATCGGTCGGTGGGCGGACGGCAGTTCACTTGCGCGCAACCCGTCGGTGTCGCGCAGCCTGCGCAACCGCGCGCGCTATTACGCGGTCGTGCGTCGCTATGTCGGGCTGCGCCTCAAGGCATTGCAGGCCGCCACGGACCAGCGCCCTGCGACCGACGGCCATCTTGTTGCGCTGCAGCAGTTCCTTGACCGGACACGCACGCCAAGGGGCAGCGGCCGTTTGGGCGTGCATGGCGGTCTGAGCATGGATGAGACGATCTGGACGACGCAGGGCTGGGCCGCGTTCAACGATGCCTTGTCAGAGCTGGAGCATGAGGTCGGCCCCCTTGGCATACCGCGCGATCTGCTGCGGCCGGTGATTCCCGACAATGATTTCCGCCATGGCGAGGACGACCCCTTGGGGCTGTATTGCCCGATCGGGTCGCATATCCGCCGCGCCAACCCGCGCGACAGTTTCCGCCCCGGTCACGAGATCACATTGCAGATCAACAACCGCCATCGGCTGTTGCGACGGGGCCGCACCTATAGCAGCGCGTTTGACACGCCGCAGGACGCAGGCTTGATCGACGCGGGCTGGGTGCGGCGCGATACCGAGACCGTACCGCCGGTTGAGAAAGAGGAAGGCACCTTCTTTATGTGCTTTAACGCCAATATCGAACGGCAGTTCGAGTTCGTGCAGCAGACCTGGATCAACGCCGACGGGTTCCACGGCGGGCGGCATGGGCCGGACCCTTTGATCACGCCGAAACAGAAGGGTGATACGTTCATTATTCCGGGGTCGGAGGAGTCGCTGGCGCTGGATATGTGCCCGATGTCCCGCGCGGAAGGGGTGGGGGTCGCACAGCCTGCGCCGGTGGATTTCACCCGAACGGTGGCGGGGGGGTACTTCTTTATGCCAAGCAAACAGGCGCTGGCATATCTGTCGCAACTATAGGTTAGGCCCTCTGAGCGTTTAGCGATGAAAAACCGCCTGATGCATTCTTTTTTCACGATTTTTTCACGGAGCGCCGCGCAAAAATTTACGGTACGTTTACGGTCGATTTTTAACCTTTCTTAACCTGCTGCGATTTCGGCAGGCACCCGCCCGCTTGGGGCTATTTAGAAAGGGCATTGAAATGAAACTTTACATGCAATTGATGACAACGACCGCGCTGGCGCTGAGCGTCGCGGCCTGCGGGTCATCGAACGGGGTCGACAAGGTGATTGATGTGACAGACATCACCGAAGAGGCGCAGGCCAAACGGACCTTTGCAACAGACGAGGACGGTGATCCGGTCGATGCCGGTGCTGCGATTGCGTCAGGCAAGACGCTGACCGCGCGCGCCGTGGGCGTCGCCTTGCAGAACCTGAACTATCACACCGGGGAAACCAGCACGACCAATAACGTCACTGCATCGATCAAGCGCAATGATGACGGCGCGTTGACCGTGACCATCGACGGCGAAGAGCTGTCGTTCACCCCTGCCGATGTGAATGGCGACGGTGACGGCTACGAGGTCGAAGTGGATGGGAAATTCGCGGGCGTCTACAACTATAATGGTCCGGTTGAAGATCTGCTGACGGCGGGCAACGGCTTTGCCCAGGTGGTGCAGATTTTCCGGTCGTCCGAGAACGCCGAAGGTCATGTGTCCGGCGACAGTACCTTTGCGATCTTTGGTACCGAGACGGCGGATGAAGATCTGAAAGATCTGCCAAAAGCCGAATATACGGGCCGGTCGCGGATCAATGTTGTGCCAAACAGCGGCTTCGAATCGAACAGCGAAAGCCGGTACAAGGTGCGCAGCGAGATCGCGATGACGGCAGACTTTGGCGCGGGCGAGATCTGGGGCACCATCGGGAACACCACCATCGAAGATCCCGAAGACGGTGTACGTGATGCCGTTGAAGGGACCATCGCGATGGATAAAACCACGTTCGACAACAATGGTTTTGCCGGGACGTTGACGGCAGATGCGGATTTCATCAGCGATATCGACGTCAATAGTGCCGAAGGGACGTACTCCGGTGCGTTCTATGGGCCAAATGCCGAACAGGTTGCCGGTGCGCTGACATTTGGTATCGGCGCTGACGACGGGTCGCTGAACGGGAACGGCTACTTCTCGGCCGACAAAGTCGACTAAGGTCGACGACAACGGGATAGAGAAGCGTCGATCAAATTACGGGTCCCGCTTCTCTGGGCGTGGGCATGACCTCAAGCCATGCCTGCGTCTCCCCATTATTTCATGTGGGAGACGCAGTGCAGAGTTCAGGGTTCACGCCGATTTAACTGCTTGAGGGTTAATCCATGAAACATCTTCTTTTTGCCGCCCTGATGGGCGTTCTTTTGGCGTGCCAATCGCCCGGACAGGCGCAGGCCGCGACACCACAGGACTATCTGGAACAGGGAAACTATGACGCCGCGCGGGCCAGTCTGGCGCAGTTGGTCAAGGGGGATCCGAACGGGCCGCTGCATCAGGCCTATCTGGAAGGTCAAATCCTGATGCGCCAGAACCAGCCTGCCGCGGCGGTTGATCTGTTTCGCGATCTGGTACGCATCGCGCCCGATTATGAACCCGCAAGACGAGAGCTGACCCTGCTGCTGGCCTATCGCGGTGATGTGACCGCTGCGCGCTATCATGCGGAACGGTTGGTCGCGGAAACCGCCGACGAACAGCTGCGCGCCGGATTGCAGACCTTTATCCTGAACAATAGCTCGCGCAAGCCCGGCGGCTTTGCCCTGCGGTTCGCGCTGTTGCCGTCGTCGAACCAGACCCGCGGCAGTGCCGAGCAGGAGATTCTGATTGGCGGGGTGCCGTTCACGCTGAACCCTGCGTCGCGGGCGTCTTCCGGGGTGGGGCTGGCGATTGGTGGCACCGCGTGGCGGCGCTGGCAGTGGAATGAAAGATGGTCCGGCGTGGGCACGGCCAGTCTGGATGCGAAATTCTACGATTCCGCGCTGAACACGGAAACCACGGCCGTTGCACGGTTCGATGTCATTCGTGGCGGGCAGCGGGGGCGGTTCTCTTTCGGGCCGATTGCCGAGCTGAGCTTTTCTGATTCAGACATCGTGCGACGACGGTGGGGGGCGGAGCTGCGCGGCGCCTATCAGCTGCGTCCGCGTGATCTGGTGTCGGGTGCGCTGCGGTTTGACCGGCAGACCTATGACCAAAGCCCGTTTCGGGACGGGCACCGGATGCGGGCCTCGGTCTCGTACCAACATCGGCTGACGCCGACGCTGGGGCTATCCTTCGGCCTGTCGCAGCTGCGCGAAACGACACAGCGTGCGCATCTGGACCACCATGAAACCGGCGTGTCGATGGGGATCGACAAACAGTGGAAATCGGGCCTGTCGACCGGCGTGATACTGGCATACGAACAGGACAGATACGACGGCATCTTCCCCGGCACCACGACCCCGCGCGAGGATGACACCACCAGCCTCACCTTCACGGTGCAGCACAATAAGGTGCAGATCGGGAAATATGTGCCGCGCATCACCTATACCTACACGCGGGCGAAATCGAATGTGGCGTTGTTCGACTATGACAGCCACGACATCGGGGCGAGTCTCTCGCTCAAGTTCTGACGCGGGGCGGGTAGCCTGATGGGGTGCCCGTTCCTGCAAACACCAAAGAGACGGCCCGAATCTCCTGACAAAACACAGGTTTGCGGGCCATTCGGGCATGCCCTTGCCGTAAAACTTTCAAAAAGTTGGATTAATTCGCCTGCCTTACCTTGCGGCGCCTCGATCCGAGGTGCAGAAAGACGCCATCTACGCGGTGGTCTGCAAAGCAAGGGAGACACGTATGAAAGACTGGAACGCTTTGGCGAGCGCGCTGTATGACGGCAGCTTTCGGCCCATGTTCATCAACGGTAAATGGTGTTCGGCCCAATCGGGCGCAGAGATGGATGCGCGCAATCCGGCGAACGGATCTTTGCTGGCGACCGTACCGCGGGGGGGCGCGGCGGATATTGATGCCGCGGTGAAAGCCGCCCGCGCGGCGTTCGAGGGGCCTTGGGCCAAGTTTACCCCGTTCGAGCGTCAGGCGCTGCTGCTGCGCATCGCCGACAAGTTCGAGGCAGAATGGGAACGCCTGTGCCTGTCGGACACGTTGGATATGGGGATGCCGATCCAGCGCACGCTGGCCAACAGCCGTCGCGTGTTGGGGATGTTGCGGTTCTATGCGGGGCAGGCGGTGATGATCCACGGCCAGACGATCCCGAACTCCTTCCCCGGCGAGATCTATTCATCCACCGTGCGTGAACCCGTGGGCGTGGTCGGGGCGATCATCCCGTGGAACGCGCCAATCGCCGGTTCCGTCTGGAAGATCGCGCCCGCGCTGGCGACCGGCTGCACCGTGGTGTTGAAACCGTCCGAGGAGGCGTCGCTGACCGTGCTGATGATCGCGCGGTTGATGCAAGAAGCGGGGCTGCCCGACGGGGTGCTGAATGTGGTGACCGGATTGGGGGCCGATGCCGGTGCCGCGCTGGCGGCGCATCCGGATGTGGACAAGATCGTGTTCACCGGATCAACCGCCACGGGTCAGGCGATTGCCCGCGCGGCAACGGGCACGTTGAAACGCGTCTCGCTTGAGCTGGGGGGGAAATCGCCGGTCATCGTCTGCAAGGATGCGGATATCGACAAGGCGGTGCCGGTCGCGGCCATGTCGGTCTTTGCCAATTCGGGTCAGATCTGCATCGCCGGATCGCGGCTGTTTGTGGCGCGCGAGATCCATGATGAATTCACCCGCCGCGTGGCGGAGTTTGCCGCAGGGCTGAAGATCGGGCAGGGGATTGACAAGGGTACGGATATCGGGCCCATCATCTCGGCCCGTCAGGCCGAACGGATCGCCGGCTTCCTGTCGGACGGTCCGGCCGAGGGCGCAACGGTTCTGACCGGCGGGCAACGCGCCGAAGGGGCGGCGCTGGAGGGTGGGCACTTCATCCAGCCCACCGTTTTTGGCGGCGTCACCGACGACATGCGCATCGCCCGCGAAGAGATCTTCGGCCCCGTGATTTCTGCGCTGCCGTTTGATGATCTGGACGAGGTCGTGGCCCGCGCCAATGACACGCCCTATGGGCTGGCTGCTGGTGTATTCTCGACCAATCTGGGGACGGCGCACAAGCTGGCACATCGGCTGAAAGCAGGGTCCGTCTGGGTGAATATGTATCACGCGATTGATCCAGCGGTGCCCTTTGGCGGGGTCAAGATGTCGGGTTATGGCCGCGAAGGCGGGACCGAGCATCTGGAAGAATATCTGGACACCAAAGCGATCTGGATCAACGCGGATTAAACCGCGCTGCGGGACAAAGGGAGGAACGCGATGAAAGTTGGCATTATCGGTGTCGGTCTGATGGGCCACGGCATTGCGCGGAACGTCTTGCGCAAGGGCAAGTTCGATTTGGGCTTTCTGGATCACCCCGGCAACCAGCCGGTAGACGAGATTACGGGCCTTGGCGCTGTGGCGTATGACACGCCTGCCGCGCTGGCGGCGGTGAGTGATGTGATCATCGTTTGCGTCACCGGATCGCCTCAGGTGGAGGCGATTGTCACGGGCGATCACGGGCTGGTGTCGGCGTTGAAACCCGGCGCGGTGGTTGTCGATTGTTCGACCGCGCTGCCCGACAGCACCCTGCGTATGGGCGACGCGGTGCAGGCCGCGGGCGGAGCCTATCTGGATGCGCCGATGACGCGCACGGCGAAACACGCCCATGACGGGGCGTTGAACCTGTTGGTGGGGGGTGACGCCGCGGTGCTGGAAAAGGTCCGGCCCGTGCTGGCAAGCTTTACCGATACGGTCGACCACGTCGGTGCGCTTGGCCACGGGCACCGGTTGAAGCTGCTGCATAATTATGTGTCGGTCGGGTTCATGACCCTGCTGGCCGAGGCCGCAGCGCAGGCCGCTGATGCGCAGATCGATCCGCAGGTCTTTGTGGATGTTCTGGCTGGCGGGGGCGGGGCCAGTGTCGCGCTGGACCGCCTTGCCCCCTATATCACGCAAGGCGACCGCGAAGGGCTGCCCTTTTTCGTCAGCAATGCACAAAAAGACATCGACTATTACCGTGCCATGTCGACCGCATCGGGGGCGCAACAGACCGTCGCCGATAACGTCTCTGCCGCGCTCGCCCGAACGGTCGAGGCGGGGCATGGTCAGGCCTATGTGCCCGAGCTGGTAAAGTTGTTCCGGAAATCCGCGCAGGGCTAAGCCAGCGTTGCGGGTGCCACGAGGGCTGCATCTTGTCAGCTTTGGTGGGTTTAGATAGCACATCCACAAGATTACTGGGAGGTTACCATGAAATTCAATCTGACACATTTTGCGGCCGCAAGCGCCTTTGTCGCGCTGGCGGGTGCTGCCGCCGCGCAGACCGAGATCAAGATCGGCTATGCTCTGGCCCCCGACAGCCACTACGGCGTCGCGGCGCAGAAATTCGAAGAGGTCGTGCTGGCAGAGACCGGCGACCAGTTCACGTTCAAACACTTCCCGTCTTCGGGTCTGGGCGGTGAACGCGAAGTGATCGAGGGGCTGCAACTGGGCACCATCGAGGCAACAATCGTGTCCTCGGGCACGCTGGCGAACTTCGTCCCCTCTACCGGTGTTTTTGACATTCCGTTCCTGTTCAGCGGGTTGGACCACGCCCGTGCCGTGCTGGACGGGCCCATCGGTCAGGAAATTCTGGGCGAGTTCGACAACGTCGGCCTGCACGGTCTGGCCTGGGGCGAACAGGGCTTTCGCCATATCACCAACAACCGCAATGCGATCCACACGCCTGCCGATGTCGAAAGGCTGAAGATCCGCACGATGGAAAACCCCGTGCACCTCGCGGCGTTCGACGCCATGGGGGCGGCCCCCACGCCGATGGCATGGCCCGAGGTGATTTCGTCGTTGCAGCAAGGTGTGATCGACGGTCAGGAAAACCCGCTGTCGGTGATCGTTTCGGTCAAGCTGAACGAAGTTCAGAAATATCTGACCCTGTCGGGCCACGTCTACTCGCCCGCGATGCTGCTGGTGTCCAAACCTTTCTGGGACGGGCTGGACGATGATCAGAAGGCCGCGATGGAAAAAGCCGCAACTGAAGCGGCTGCCGCGATGCGGGACTATGTCGACAACGTGGAAACCTCGGGTGTGGAAACGCTGAAAGAGCGTGGCATGGAAGTAAACGCCCTGTCCGCCGAAGAGAAAGCCGCGTTTCAGGCGTCGATCAAATCGGCCTATGAAGGCTACTATGACACCTACGGCCAAGAGCTGGTCGACTCGATCGTAAACTTCGAGTGAGCAATACCGCCGGCATCCAACGGGTGCCGGCGACATCGGGCGAGGGGAAGCCGTGAAGAGACTGGAAACCATTTTCGTGGCGTTGAACGGTTGGGCGCTGATCCTCATACTTTCGGCAATGACGCTGGTCGTCGGTGCCAATATCACCCTGCGCTATGTGACTGCCCATTCGCTGCCTTGGGCGGATGAGGCGGCGCGCTATCTGATGATCTGGATGACCTTTGGCGGCGCGGGACTTGTGCTGCGCACCGGCGGGCATGTCGCGATCACCAACCTACAGGATGCGCTGCCCAGCTTGGGGCAAAAGCTGCTGCGGGCGGGAATTGCCTTGGGGCTTTTGGTCTTTTTCGGATTCATGGTCTACGTCGGCATCCAGTATGCGCAGCGCATGCAGTATCAGGTGACGCCGGCACTGCGGATGCCCTTCCTGTATGTCTACGCCGCGATGCCGGTCGGGTTTGCGCTGCTGATCGCCCACCTGCTGCTGATTGCGCGCCCGTTCATCATGGCGGGGGATTATAAACGTATGGATGGGGCCACCGCCGACCCACTGCCCGGAGGCGCAAATGGCTGAGATCCTTTTTCCCGCGCTTTTCGTACTTCTCGCCCTTGGTCTGCCCGTGGCCTTTGCCATGGCGATATCCGTCTTTGTCGCGCTGAGCTTCGGGTCGTCCTACCCCAACCTCGTTGTGGTGAAAGAGATGTTCTCGGGCCTTGATAGTTTCCCGCTGCTGGCGGTGCCGTTCTTTATCCTCGCGGCGGAGATCATGACCGGCGGGGCGGTGACCCTTGCGATGCTGCGCTTGGCGCAATCGCTGGTGGGGCATCTGAAAGGGGGCTTGGGTCATGCGAATGTCGTCAGCTCTGCCATGTTCGCGGGGATCTCCGGCTCGGCGCTGGCCGATGCGGCGGGGCCGGGGACGATGATGATCCGCATGATGGAGAAGGGCGGCTATGGCCGTGCCTATGCCGGAGCGCTCACCATCTCGAGCTCGGTCGTGGGGCCGATTATCCCGCCGTCGATCACGATGATTATCTACGCCATGCAGGACCAACAGGTATCGGTCGGGTCGCTGTTCATGGCGGGTGTGCTGCCGGGTATCCTGATCACCGCAGCGGTGCTGCTGGCCAACGCGCGGGTCAGCCACAAACGCGGCTATGCCAGCGGCGCGCCGATGCCCCCCTTGGCCGAGATCGCGCGGATCGCGCTATACGCGCTGCCCGCGCTGATGTTGGTGGTGCTGATCGTCGGCGGTATCCGTTTTGGTGTGTTCACCCCGACCGAGGCGTCGGTGATCGCGGTCTTCTATGCGCTGTTCGTCGGCATGTTCGTCTACCGGTCGCTGCGGGTCGCGGATCTGCCCGCGATCATCCTGCGCGCGGCCTTGGTGTCGGGGGCGGTGCTGTTGATCCTTGGCGCGGCGCGGGCCTTTGCCTGGGTGTTGATCATCGAAGGCGTGCCGCAGTTTCTGGCAGAGACGATCATTGCCTGGGATCTGTCGCCGATTGTCTTTTTGCTGGCGGTGAATGCGCTGTTGCTGGTCTTTGGCCTGTTCATGGACCCGCTGCCCGGGGTGATGATCCTTGTGCCGATCCTTGCGCCGATCAGCTTTGCGCTTGGGATCGACCCGGATCATTTCGCGATTATCGTGATTGTGAACCTGACCCTTGGTCTGACCACACCGCCGGTGGGAAGCCTGATTTTTGTCGTCTCGTCGGCGGTGAACATCAAGCCATCGGCCCTGATCAAGGAAATGCCGCCGTTCTTTATCGCATTGATGGGGGCGTTGCTGTTGATCACCTTTATCCCTGCGCTGTCCACGTGGTTGCCGACGCTCAGCGGGTTCTAGGGCTAACTGTCCTTTGATATCGGGTTGTTCGCCAAGGATAAAACCCAATTTAACCGTGCCTTAAGCAAAATAAACTTTCCCAGATTCGTGAAGTGTGGTCATGTTGGGGAAAAAGTTGGGCAGGCAATGACAATAACTTATGCAGCAGCGCGCAATGCGCCGATGTTGGCGTTGGAAGATGAACGTGTCCTGTTAAAGGATTGGCAGGTCAGCAAAGATAAGTTCGCACTTGAATCCTTGGTGCTGTCCCATGCGCGTATCGTGTTCTACTGGGCGCGCAAGCTCAGCGATGATCAGGCCGAACGCGAAGACCTGATTTCCGAAGGGATACTGGGGCTGATCCACGCCGCCGATCTGTTTGATCTGGATCGGGACGTACGGTTTTCGACCTATGCGAAATGGTGGGTCAAGAACGCTACGATGACCGCCCGCAACCACCTGCGCGCCATTGTCGAGACTCCGGCGGGCGTGCAGAAAACGGTGCAGCATTCCATTGACGACGATGACAGTTTTGCGCTGCTTGCGTCGGAAGACCCCAACCCCGAAGAGGCCGTGATCGCGCAGTCGTCGCAAACCCTGATCCGCGCGCGATTGCTTGAGGCGATGGAACGGCTTCAACCGATGGACCGCGAGGTGCTGCGGGCACGGACCTTGCAGCAGCCCCCCGAAAGTATTCAGGATCTTGCCACGCGGATGGAGGTCACCCCCGCCAAGCTGCGCCAGATCGAACGCCGCGCGATGTCGCGGTTGAAGTATGAGCTCGCAGCGCGTGGCGTCATGACAAGCAAGATGCACTGAGATGAATGTCGCTTTATCCGCATTGATGACGGGGCAGGCCGGCGTTAAAACCGGCAAGGGCTCCAGCGCCGTGCCCGAAGGGTTCGCCGCGCTGATGGGGACCGTCGCAATTGGCGAGGCAGGTGCTGCGGTACCGCCCTTCACCCTCGACCCCGATGGTGAGCCTATTCTGCTAGGTAGTGACGATACCACCTCCGAAGGGATGGCAGATGTGCTGGGGCTTTCCCTGACCACAGAGCAAGCGGGCGATCCGACGGCCTTGTCGATGGAGACGTCCTTCACCGGTCTGATGACGGCCGCCCAACCGATAGGCGAGGGGGCGACCGTTCAAGCAACGGGGGCGGTGGCCACCACACCCACGGTCAGCGTTCCGGCGGTCGCTGTGCCACAGGCGTTCGGGCAAGGTGTCGCGGGCGAAGCAGACCCCCAGCTGCCGCTGACAACGCCAACAGCTGCGCCGTTGGTCGCTGACACAGTAGCGGAAAATGTGACGCAGCCCACTGTTAAGGTCACACCCGAAACGGCTGCACCTGCGGCGCGATCCCCTGTCGAGGCGAAAACCGATGTCAAAATCGCGGCAGCCGCACCGCAAACCTCTGTTGTGCCGCAGCCCGTTGCTGCCCCCGCGACACCAGTAGCGTCCCAGCAACCGATCGCTGCCACGGCAGAGGTTCAAAGCGTTGCGCAAACGCAGGTGGTTGCGGGGGTGCAACCCGTCCCTAAACCGCAGGTTAGTGACAAGATTTCGACCCCGCCGCGTGCAGCCCCCCAAGCCGCAGCCGCTGTTGAGGGAACCGCCCCGCCAGAACCATCGATCGACGCGGATACGCCCGTCGCGCCGTTGCGACAGGCCGCTTTCGGGGCAGAGCAGCCGACCTTCTTGAACGCAGGTCAGAATGGCGCAGCCGCACAGGGCAAAGCGCCCGTTGATGTCACCGCGACCTTCCGGCCCGCTGAGGTGGTTCAGGCGCAGCCCGTCGAAAGCAACGCGCTGATCCTTGCCGACCAAGCGAGCGATCTGAAAGCCGCCGCGCCAAGTGCAGACACGCAGGCCAAACCTGCGCCGAAACCCTTTGCCGATGCGCTGATTTCGCAAGTGAAGGCTGTCGAGGCGAAAGAAGGCCGCACCTCGGTCAGCTTGCATCCGCGCGGGTTGGGGCAAATCGAGATCGAGGTCGTCACCGACAAGGATAGCGGCACCCGCGTTGTGGTCCGTGTCGAAAACCCCGCCGTGCTGCAAACGCTGCGCGATGAACGCCAGCTTTTGGCGCAGGGGCTTGGGTTTACCGACGCGGGCAGCTTTGAATTCCAGCAGGGGTTCTCGGACGATGGTGCGCGCGATCAACAACGCTCTACCGCGGGGTTCGGTGGGGGCATTGATGACGGCGCAGGCCCTGTGACCGCTGGCGTTCAACACAAAAATGTGGTGGATGACGGACAACTTGATATTCTCACCTAAGGGGGTGTGATCCATGCTGACAAGCCAGACACTGTTGAACAATTTCACAAGCACGAACCAAAGTTCGGCGCAGGATTCACTGGGCCAGTTGGGCGAGGATTATACCAAGTTCCTGACCCTGCTGACCGCGCAGATCCAGAATCAGGATCCGCTTGAGCCGGTCGATAGCACGCAGTTTGTCGCACAGCTTGCGCAGTTGTCGCAGGTGGAACAAGCGGTGCAGACCAATACCCAGCTAGAGACCTTGACCAGCCAGATCAGCGGCTTGCTGAATTTGGGGGGCACCGATCTTTTGGGGCGCGATGTTACGGTGCAATCCGATGTGGTGATGCTGGAAGATGGCACGACATCGACCTCCTACGAGGTGGGGTCCGGCGCAGCCGAGGTCAGCGCGAAAATCTATGATCCGCTGGGGCGCAATGTGCGTACGATCAACGGTCTGTCCACAGTATCCGGCACTGCGAACCCGCTGGGGTGGGATGGCAAGGACGATTACGGCAACGCGCAGTTGGCGGGGAAATACACCGTGGTGCTGACGGCGAAAGATGCCGCTGGCAACAATATCGCGATCCAGCCGTCGCGCAGTGCCCGCGTCGAGGATGTACGTTTCCGCGAGGGAGAGATCATCTTTGGTCTGGACGGCGGCGAAACCGCGTCGTCGATCACCGTGAAATCGGCGAGCTGATCGGGTCTGTCAGTTGCGCAGGCTGGTATTGGCGTAAAAGCTGTTCAGCCGCGCCGTACGTACCGCCGGGAAATTAACGTAGAGCTTGCGCACGATTTGCGCCGCAAGCTCTGCTTTGCGGGCTTCTTCTTCGATCGGTTGGGCGAGGCTCAGGTCGGTTTCCGCAAGCTCGGCGATCGCTGACACGGTGGCGTCGCGCAAACGGGCGCGCCCGACGGCACCGTTGATCTCGTGAAACGACGAAGCCCCCATGACATAGACATCCATATCAAACACCAGATGCAGGATTTTGCGGCTCTGGATGATTTGCATGGTGAATTTGCCCAAGGGCATCTTGAACATCAGCTCTTGCGTGGCCGCCTGATCCGAGGGGGCCGATGTCGTTGGCCGCATAAAGCGTTCCCCGACATAGCCCATGGCCCCCGCACCAATCACGCAAACGGCGATGATGATGTATTTGATCACGCCTTCGTCCCGCCTTAGTAGGGCAGGAACACTTCAAGCGCGTCCTGACCGTAGCGCGCGGTTTGCACCGTCGAAATCTGCCCGCGCCCACCATAGGTGATCCGCGCCTCGGCGATTTTATCGTAGTCGATGGTGTTCCCGACGTTGATATCGGACTGGCGGATGATGCCGGCGATGCGCAGCTCGCGCAGTTCGTTGTTCACCTTGACCTCTTGCCGTCCGGCGATCACGAAATTCCCGTTGGGTAGGGTCTGGATCACAAGGGCGGCCACCCGCAGACGTATGGTCTCGTTCCGGCGGATCGACCCTTCTCCCTCGCTGGACGAACTGCTCGACAGGCCAATCAGCTGCCCGCTGTCGGTCGAGGTGTCGAAGTTCAGGATATCGGGGTCGTCCACCCCCGTGGAGGAGGACCGGCTGCGCCCTGTGGCATTTTGCAACTGCGCGCGGTCATCGATATCGATCAGAACGGTGACCAGATCGCCCACGTCGCCGGCGCGACGGTCTTGGAACAGACGCGGTGTCGAATTGCTCCAGAGGCTGGCCTGATCCGCGCGTTTGGGCTGTTCGGGCGCTTTGGGCAGAGGCATCGGGATGCTCACGCGGTTGACCTCGCCCATGTGGTCGGGGCTGAGCGTCAGATCACTGACTGTGGGGTTGTGGGTTTCCTGAAAATCACCACAGGCCGCCAGAAAAAGCGCCGAAGCTGCAAGCAGGCAGCCGAGCCGAGCGGGAAAACGAAGGGATGTCATTGTACGACCTCGACGACGCCTGCTGCCATCGCGATGGTCGACAGGGCCTTGTTGCTGGAAAGATTGACGACGCGCAATTCCTGACCCTTATGGGCATCATCCAGGGCACGTCCTTTGGCCGTTAGCTGCAACCCGCCGTGAGTCAGGCGGATTTTGACCTTTTCACCGCGGCTGATGATACGGGGCGGCATGACCGAATTGCGCGGGACGGGGCGGCCGGTGACCAGCATACGACGCACCTGCTGGCCGACGAGTTGATCATATTCATTGATCGCATAGCTGCCGACCCGCTGCATCGGCATTTCGACCAGCGACACGTCTTGGGCGCGGACGATTTCATCGGGCACGATGCGCCGGTTGGGAACAGGCACGGTCAATGTCACCATCGCCAGACCCCATACGCGTTGCGGGACACCGCTGTCGGTTACCACATTTGCGATGAATTGGCCCGAGTCAGGGTCGATCCAGAACTCCTGCACGAAGTTGCCCTTCTTGATCATCCCCTCGGCCATGCGGATATCCAGCTTGGCTTTCGCGGGCAAAGTAGCCCCCAGTTCGGCGACGGCGCGTTCCTCGATCAGGTCGGTCACGGGCACGGCTTGTGCAAGCACAGGGCCCGCCACCACAAGAGCGGCGGCAAGCTGGAACAACACGAAAAGGGCAATGGCAACACGTTTCATCGGTTCAACCCGTTACTTGATCTGGTTCGTCGTGGTCATGATCTGATCGGCGGTCTCGATCGCCTTGGAGTTCATCTCGTAGGCGCGCTGTGCCGAAATCAGGTCGGTGATCTGCTGGATGATATTGACGTTCGACTGTTCAAGATATCCCTGCCGCGTGATGCCGACGCCGGGGGTGCCGGGGACGTTCTGTACAGGCTCACCCGATGCGGCGGTCTGCTCCATCAAGTTGTCACCGACGGGTTTCAGGCCCGCTTCGTTCAGGAAGGTCGCAAAGTTCAACTGGCCCAGTTCCACCGGTTCAGGGTCGTTTTCAACATAGGCCATGACCACGCCTTCCTGGTTGATTTCAACCTGACGGGTCAGTTCGGGCACGATGATCGCGGGCTCTACCTCATAGCCGTTCAGGGTGACCAACTGGCCTTCGGCGCTGAGCTGGAAGTTCCCGTCACGGGTAAAGGCCTGTGTGCCATCGGGACGGTTCACGGTGAAATAGCCGCGCCCCTCGATGGCGAGGTCCAGCTGGTTTTCGGTTTGCACCAAGCCGCCCTGGATGTTGTGACGGATCACGCCCGCCGCCTGCACGCCCAAGCCGATATCAGTGCCTACAGGCCGCGCAGTGCCTTCTTCGGAGGTCAGCGATCCGGCGCTCGCAAAGCTTTGATAGACCAGATCCTGAAACGCGGCGCGGCCGCTTTTAAAGCCGGTGGTATTGGCGTTGGCGATGTTGTTGGCGATGACGTCAACGTTGGTCTGTTGCGCCAACATGCCCGTGGCCGCGATCCCGAGTGCTTTCATCTTATGCTCCTTCCGGCGGCGTTATACGCGCCCAAGTTTCTGGATGGCCGTGCGGGTCAGATCATCGTCTGACCCCATCAGTTTGACCGAATTCTCGTAGGCCCGCTGGATGTCGATCAGACGGGTCATTTCGAGGACGGCGTTCACGTTGCTGCCCTCGATAAAGCCCTGCTTGACCTGCGGGTTCTCCATCTGCTGTGGCTGACCTGCGTTCGGGGGCAACTGGTACATGCCCGCGCCCATGGGCAGCATCTGCGCCGCCTCGTTGATCGCGACAACGCTGACCGCGCCAAGCACCGCGCCTTGGGGGTTGGTCACGGTGCCGCTGGTGGTGATCACCACCTCGTCCCCCACATCATCGGGCAGCACGACAGGCCCGCCGCCCACGCCAAGCAAGGGCATACCGCCTGCGGTTTTCAACTGGCCGTCGACATCCACAACAAGACGCCCGTGACGGCTGTAACCGGTTTCGCCGCCGGGGAGCTGGAAGCTGAGCCAGCCGTCACCGGCCACGGCGATGTCCATCGGGTTGCCGGTCTGCATCAACGGGCCGTCGGCAAGTTCAAGGTACGTCCCGCTTTCGCGTACATAGTTTATCGCGTTGTCGCCGCTGCCATCGGGTATGGATTCAAGCACGGGGTGGATCGCCTTGTAGCCCGAGGTCGTGGCGTTGGCGAGGTTATGCGCCGTCGTGTCCATGCTGCGGGTCAGCGCGGTTGCCTGAGAAAGCGCCACATAACTGATATTGCTCATCTCATCCTCCGGCGGTGCTGAAGCATCACGAAAAAACGCATTGTACATGTCATTGCAAATACAAATTTTCATGAATACAAGGATAAGGCAAGTTCTATTTACACTCTCAAGGATAGGTGTGCGCCAGTATATTTGCATATCGGTGGTTAAGGCGTTGCTGGTTCTTGCGGTTCCGGCGGGTGTGCTTGTGGCCGCGCCCTCTGATGCGGTTGATACGCTGGATCACAGCGCGTTGGACGCAGGGCAGACATGGCGGCGGGATCTGGATTTGCGGCGCTGGTCTCCGGACGGGTTGCGCGATGATTTGCGGCACAACATTGCCAAGCTCGGCAGCCAGCGGGGCAGTGACCAGACGCGGGTGATGATGGATGTGGCCGAACTCTATATGGCCCATATGCTGCTGTTCGAGGCGGGCTCTATCCTTGCCGAAGTGACCCCTGATACGCCGGTCCATAAACGCCGTCACCGTGCGCTGTCCGACGCGGTGCGTCTGCTGGCAGGGGAAGCACCGACCGCGGTAACGCCACCTTTCAACACGTCTCCGCTGGCAGGCAACCGACCGGATCGCGCCTTTTGGGCCAGTCTGGACGCGATAGCCACCTCCGACGTTCGGCGCTTGTCGGATAATATCGAGCCAAGCTTTGGCGGGCTGAGCACGCAGCCGGAGTCCGTCGTGCGGGCCGTTCTGCCTGTGTTGCTTGAAGCGGCGATTGAGCTAGATAAGCGCGAATATGTCGACGCGACCCTGCGCCTGCTAGATGAAATGCCAGAGCTGGCCGGGGCCGAATCCGGTACATTCCTGCGCGCACGGGCCGCGCAAAAGCGGGGCGACGCGGCGACCGCGCTCAAGATCTATCTGGAAGCGGCAGAGGGCTGGGACCAATACGCCGTGCGCGCCCGTTTGGCGGTTGCGGATATGGCGCTTGCCGATGGCGGAAGAGGCGCGCTGCTGGCAGCACAATCGACCCTAGAGGGCGGATCAGAGGCGTGGCGCGGCGGGCGGTACGAGCTGGAAGTATTGCGCCGGCTTGAACGGGTGTACCACGCATTGGGCAATGATCCCGAAGCCGTGTTGACCCTTGGCCGTATTCTGCTGCGGTTCCCCGAACGTGCCGAAGCCGCCCCGATTGAGGCGCAGGCGCAAGAATTGCTGGCAGATATCTATAAGGCGGGGGGCGAGGGGCAGTATCCGCTGTCGGCTTGGGTCGCGCTGCATCTGCGTTTGCTGCCCTATTTCCGCTATACCGAAGGGTTCACGGCGCAGATTGAAACACTGGGTGACTACGTCCTGAAACTGGGGTCGACCGATCTGGCGGCCAAGGAATACCGTCGTGCCGTGCGTATCTTGCAAGAAAAGCAGGAAGAACAGGGCACCTCCCGCGTGGCCGAGATTTTCCGCCTGAACATGAAGCTTGCGCAGGCACAGGTGCAGGGGGGGCAATTCGCCGATGCACGGCTGACGTTGGAACTGATGGACGTAAGCGTCGCCCCCGAGATGGAGGAGGCGCATCAGAGTTTGTTGGCGCAAACCCTCTCTAAACTGGGGGATAAGCCTGCGTTACTGAAGGCGTCCGTCGATGCACCAACGGCGCAGCATTTGCGAGATGTGGGGCTCGCGCTGTCAGAAGAAGAGCGCTGGCCGCAGGCGGCGGACGTTCTTTCGCAGCTTTGGCGGACATATCCGCAGGATTTTTCCTTGCAGGATGCCACACGCCTGTTGATCGCGGCCTATCGGTCCGAAGATCAAGAGACGCTACAGCAGGTGACGCGTTCGTTTCCCAGTCTCACGCCGTCCAAGGATCTGATTTCACTGGCGAATAGCATATCCGAGGTGCGCGATAACGTGCTGCCGCTGAGCGCGGGCGGGGCGGCGAAGCGGCTGGAGCAGCTAGAGAATGCCTTTGAAAGCATCGCGAATTCAGGGATATCTCCATGAACTCGGCTGCAAATTTCAGCTAAACCAAGGTTAGACAAAAATAAATCGCGAAAATTTAACCTTCTTTAAACCAATTCGATTATTTGTCCTGTTAGGCAAGAATACCAAGAACGACAACGAGGTAGGAAAATGAGCATTTCAAGTGCGCTTCAGACGGGTGTCAGCGGGCTGCGCGCCAACTCCAAGGCGGTTGGCAGCATCTCCGAGAACATCGCAAACTCGAACACGGTGGGGTACCGCCGCGGGTTCGCGCATATGGTCACGACCACTGCCTCGGGCGGGAATGGCGACGGGGTCCTGTCGGTCAACGCCGTTGAAGAGCTGGACATCGCGACAGCAGGCGGCCTGATCTCGACCAACTCCTCTACCGATCTGGCGATTGGCGGGAACGGTTTCTTCGCGGTGTCGATGAACCCGAACGAGACAGTGCAGACCAACTACATGCTGACCCGCGCGGGGTCGTTCCTGCCGGATGAGCAGGGCAACCTGAAGAACGCGGCGGGATATTATCTTGCGGGCTACCCCTACGGGCTGGAAGGGGACATCGGGTCGGTCGACCGGACGTCCTTCAAGGATATGGAAACGGTTAACATCGGCAACCTGAACATCTCTGCCGGCGTGACGTCGACCATCACCGCCTTTGGCAACCTGCCATCGCAGGACACTGGCCAAGCCGATCCGGGCGCACCTTTTGTCACCTCGTCCGAGGTGTTCACCGCTTTGGGTGAAAGCCAGCGCGTGAGCTTTTCCTGGGCACCCGGCACCACGGCGAACACATGGGATCTGGCGATTGCGGATCAGAACGGCAATGGGCTGGGCAGTGTCACGATCGAGTTCAACAACGCCGGACCAGCGGCGGGGTCTCCGCTGAGCTATAGCAACATCAATTCCACCGCGACGGCACCTGCCGCCTTTACCGTGGACCCTGCGACAGGCGTGGCGACGATCACCCTTGATAACGGGGTTGTCCCGCAAGAGATCGACATCACCCTTGGCAAGCCCGGCGCATTTGACGGGATTAGCCAGTTCGCGGGGGATTTCAGCCTCGCGTTTGATCGGGACGGGTCCAGCGCGGGCGAGCTGGTGCGCACCGAGATTACCGAAGACGGCACATTGTTCGGCGTTTTTGACAATGGCATGCGCCGCGCGCTTTATGACATTCCTGTCGCTGTCGTCGCCAACCCCAACGGGCTGGTCGAAGTGAAGGGCAACGCCTATCGCCTGTCGGGTGAAACAGGGTCGTTCTCTGCTTTGCAGGCTAATTCTTCGACCGTGGGGTCGATCAACGCCGGTGCCCTTGAAGGGTCTAACGTGGACATTGCGCAAGAGATGACCGACCTGATCAAGGCGCAGCGGGCGTTTTCGACCAATGCCAAAGTGATCACCACCGTCGACGATATGATGGATGAAACCACCCGTCTGAAACGATAAGCCAGACGGTCTGACCGGAGCATGACATGAGCCTTTCGGGCGCGCTGAATTCGGCCACAGCCGGTTTGCATACGACACAGGGTCAGTCGCGGATCGCGGCGGATAACGTGTCGAATGCGATGACCCCCGGTTATGTCCGGCGCGAGGCGGTGTTGGTCACGGCCAGCGGCGGGCAGGGCGGTGCCGTCATCAGCGAGGTCCGCCGCGAGGTCGATGCGACGCTGCAACGGATGTCGCGGCTCGAAAACAGTCGGATGACGCAGTATCAGTCTATTCAGGAAGGGCTGACCACCTATACCGCCTATCTGGGACAACCCGGTGACGGCACATCGCCCGCAGACCGGTTTAACGATTTCCAGAACAGCCTGACAACGCTGGTCAATATGCCGTCGTCGAACGGGGCGCAGACATCGGTTGCGCTGGCGGCAGAGGATCTGGTGCGGTCGGTCAAAGGGGCGGCGACAACGCTATCGACGACGTTGAACGACGTGAATATGGAAATCCGCTATGAAGTCGCGGACCTGAACACGGCCCTATACCAGTTGCGTGATCTGAATGCCTCGGGCAGCGGCTTTACCCCCGGTTCGCTGGAGGCCGCGCAGTTTGATGAAAAGGTCGACACGATCCTTGATCAGATTTCCGGGATCGTTGACACGCGGATACATCGGTCTTCGAACGGGTCGATCAGCCTTTATACGGTCAGCGGGGCCGCATTGCTGGAGGGGCGCGTCGTACAGGATGTGACCTTTAACCCCAGCGACGGCACATTGATGGCGGGTAATCAGGACATCACCCCGTTCAAAGACGGTGTGCGTGGTATTCAGCACGGCAGTCTTGCGGGGCTTTCCGAGCTGAAGAGAGAGACTATTCCGCAGTTTAGTCAACAGTTGGACGAATACGCGCGGGGGCTGATCCAGACCTTTGAAGAGGCCGATGCCAGCCTTGCGCCGGGCGAGGCGGGGCTGTTCACCGATAATGGGATCGCGTTTGATCCGGCAAATATGACCGGTCTGGCAAGCCGTTTGCAAATAAACAGCAAGATCTCTTCTACCGGCGATGCGGAGGTTTGGCGTATCCGCGATGGTCTTGGGGCCACGTCCCCCGGTGCAGGGTCTGAAACGGTGCAGATCAACGCATTTCTGGCAGGGCTCGACACGGCGATGAATGCGGCGACGGGCACGGGTATTCCCGCCGAGGTCACTTTGCGCGATTTTTCGGCAGAGATGATCACCAGCCAAGCGGCCACGCGCGCACGGGCAGAGAATGACTTTAACGCCGCGGCCTCTGCGGCCGAGGTCGTGATGTCGGCGCGGCGCAATTCCGAGGGTGTGAATATTGATGACGAGATGCAGCAACTGCTGTTGATCGAACAAAGCTATGCGGCAAACTCCAGAGTGCTTACAGCAGTGTCAGAGATGATCGACACGCTGATCGCAGCGGTATGAGGCAGGGACAATGGTTCTAGGTATCAGCAGTTTTTCGTCGTTCCAGTTTAACCTGTTCAACCGTCAGAACGTGCAGCGCACGACGCTGGAATTGCAACGGGTGAGCGAAGAAGTCTCTACCGGAAAAAAAGCCGATATCTACGCCGATCTGGGCCCGCGCGCGGCCTCGGTGATGAAGCTGCACGGGCGCGAGGCGAATACCCAGACCTTCATGACGTCGAACGACGTGCTGGCGAGCAAGCTTGACGCGATGCTTGCCTCCGTCGATGCGGCACGCACGCAGGTGCAATCAGTGCTGGAAAGTGCGCTGGTCAATGCCACACGCAATGGCAACGGGGCCGAGGTGTTGCAGATGCAGGCCCGCGCCGCGCTGGAAAGCCTCGTGTCGACGATGAACACGTCGTATAATGGCGAGAACCTGTTTTCGGGGCTGGAGTCTAACAAGACCTCGCTGACCCGCTGGCCCGAAACCAGCGCCGACACAGGCCGTTCGCCGCAGTCGGTGGTCGAAGAGATTTTTGGCACCGGTCCGACCGACCCTGCCAGCGCCCAAGCCATCGCGGATCAGCTAGAGACCGTGTTCAACTCGCAAGACGCCGACGCCAGCCGGAATTTTCAGGGCACCTTCTATCAAGGCTCGCCCGAACGTGATGCCAGTGGGGCCGAGACAAAGCAGATCAGCGCCTGGGTGAATACCGGCCAAGAGGTCGTCTACGGCGTGCGCGCCAATGACCAGTCTTTCCGCGATGCCTACAAAGGGTTGGCGATGCTGGCCGTGACCGACGTGAGCCAGATGGACGAAGCGGCCTATAGCACCTGGATGTCAGAGGTGGTCGATAGCCTGTCGGCGTCGCAAGAGGGTATGTTGGATATCTCGGCGCGGATCGGGTTCAACCAGCAGATCGTTGAAAAGACCCAAACGCAGCTGAACGATCTGTCGCTTGTGCAGCGTACGCAAATCTCGAACTACGAAAGTGTTGATCCCTACGAGGCGATCACGCGCATGAATAGCCTCGAGACGCAGTTGCAGGCGAGCTACCAGGTTTCCTCGCGGCTTTCGAGCCTGTCGATCCTGAATTACCTGCGCTGATCAACCGGCTTTCGACGTCACTTCGGGCGAGCTTAACTTGTAGCCGCGGCCATGCACGGTTTCGATATACTGCCAGCCTGACTTCGACGCGGAAGCGAGCTTTTTGCGCAGTTTGCAGATGTAGACGTCGATGACCTTATCGAAGGGCTGATCGATGCTGCTGCCGTAGATTGCGTCATAAATCGCGTCTTTAGAGATGACTTTGTTCGAGTTCAGCGCAAGATGCTGGAACACCGAATATTCGCGTTTCGACAGTTTGATGCGGCTGCCCGATACAATCGGATCGCGCCCGTCGAAATAGGCGGTCAGCTCTCCGACGATCACGCTTTCAGAGGCATGGCCATAGTGACGCCGGATGATCGAATTGGTCCGCGACAGCACTTCGGCCCCACGGATCGGGCTGACGATCACATCATCCGCGCCAAGGTTCAGCAGGTCCGACGTATCCTTGGCGTTGCGGAAATCCTTGAGCACGATGACAGGGTTAACGCAGCCCGCGGTACGCATCGCGCGGATATAGTCGCGCGTATCGTCGCATTCACCGATCAGAACCGCATTGGTCTGATGGCCCGGTTGCAGCAATGGGCCAAGGCCCGTCGTGAAAAACTCGGCGGTGACGAACTGAAGCTCGATACCTGCGCTGCGCAGCTCTGCCGTAAGGCCGGCGCATCGTTCTTTCCGCTGTTCGAAAATATACATGCGCATGTTTGTGTGCCCTAAACCCTGACTATTCCTATCGGTAGCAAGTATATTCTGCGGTAGCAACAATTAATAGATGATTTAACTTGTATAAATCCGGTTATTACGTGATTATGCCAAGGATAGTTGAACTGTTCTTGTACCGGAGATTTCGCAATGGCGCACGGCCAGCGACGCCCCATGACCCGCCTGCTGCGCTGTCTGCAGGCCCTTGCCGCCGCAGCACTGTTGGTTGTGCCCGCGATGCCGTCCTGGGCCGAGGTCCGGATCAAGGATATTGCGCATTTTGAAGGTGTGCGGGAAAACCATCTGATCGGATATGGCCTCGTTGTCGGGCTTCTGGGGACGGGGGATAAGCTGAACTCCAGCCCGTTCACCCGTGAATCCATTCGTGGGATGCTTGAACGGCTTGGCGTTGCGAACCTTGATGGCGAGGCGCTGAAAACCAAGAACACCGCCGCCGTGATGGTGACGGCCAAGCTGCCCCCTTTTGCGCGGCGCGGCTCTCCCATCGATATCACGGTCTCTTCGCTTGGAGATGCGACGAGTTTGCGGGGCGGCACCTTGTTGATCACCCCGCTGACGGGCGCGGATGGTGAGGTTTATGCCGTGGGGCAGGGCGCGGTTGCGGCCTCGGGCTACCGGGTGGATGGCAATGCCGCGAGCGTTGTGGATGGCGTGCCGACCATCGCGCGGATCGAAAACGGGGCCATCGTCGAACGCGAGATCGAATTCAGCCTCTTTCAGCTCGACAGTATCCGGATTGCGCTGAATAACCCCGATTTTACCACGGCGGATCGCGTGCGCGAAGCCATTGCGAAACACCTTGGCTCCAGTCAGGTCGAGGTGCTGGATTCCGGCACGATCGAGGTCTGGGTCGGTGACAAACGCAACGCGCCCGAGACGATCATGGCGGTGGAAAACCTGCTGGTCACGCCGGACGCCGTGGCGCGGGTCGTGATTGACGAGAAATCGGGCACCATCGTCATGGGCTCGGACGTGCGGATCGCTCAGGTCGCGATCAGCCAGGGTGGCCTGACCGTGCGCGTGCGCGAGAATTTCGGCGTCAGCCAGCCCGGTCCGATCAGCCTTGGCGGGAATACGGCCGTGATCAGCGAGGAACCTATCTCTATCGGGGGGACGACCGTGATCGTGCCGGAAACCGAGATTGATATCGAAGAAACTGACGGCAGCTTTACCATTCTCAACGGTGACGTGAGCCTGCAAGAGCTTGTCGACGGGCTGAACGCCATCGGCGTCGGCGCACGTCAAACGATTGCGATTTTGCAGGCCATCAAGGCCGCAGGGGCGCTTCACGCCGATCTGGAGATTATCTGATGACTGGTTCGATCCCCCCGTCACTGCCTAGTTTCGATATCGCCAAACCCGACCGCGCGGTGCAGACAGGTAAAGAATTCGAAAAGGTGTTCTTAACCCAGTTCGTCGACGAGATGATGAAAACCGCCGGCGCCTCTGCTTTCGGCGGGGAACAGCAGGCGGATATGTGGCGGTCCTTCATGTCCGAAGCCGTCGCCGGCCAGTTGGTAGAGCAGGGCGGCTTGGGTTTTTCCGGTAGCGTGTCGCAAATGCTGGACGCCTACGGGCAGGGCAAAGCCAAAGTTGCGGAGCAGGGCGAATGACCCCGCGCACCTTCCGTTTCGGTCAACGCGGCGCCGCGCCCGAGGGCGAGGCCCCTGACCAGCTGGTGCTGACCCCGCAGGACGAGGAAAACATTCACGCCTATGTCGCGAAAATCCACGACACAATCGACGTGCTGAACCGCGAGGTCGAGGCGATCAAAGCCGGCAATCTGGATGTCGTTAGCGCGATCTTCGAAGAAAAATCCCGTGCTTTGAAGTGGCTGGAGCTGCAAACCCCGCTGGTCGAACCCTTTATGGATCACCCGATTATGGTTGAGCTGGAGGTGAAGGCACACCTCAAGCAGTTAAAGGGTGCGATTGAAGAGGATAGCGCAATTTTGTCGCGCATGGCCGTCGCCGCCCGCACCATTCTGCGCGAAGTCAAAAAGATCAGCAATCGCAATGCGCTAGACGGAAATTATGGCAAGATGGGCCAGCGTGTGAGCGGCGTTGCGGATAAGAACATGCACGTCGATCAGAAATTCTAAAGCGCGTTCCGCCGATTTTACCCAATTTGTTAACCCTGCTTTAACCTGAACTGCTATGTAGTTCAGGTTAGCCTTTACGGCTGACCTCAGTCAGAAGACTGGATCAATACGAGAAGCAAGGAGAACATTAAATGTCGTCCATTCTCACCAATAGCTCCGCAATGAACGCTCTGGCCACGTTGAAAGACGTGAACCGCGGGCTCAACGATACCCAAAGCCGTGTTTCCACAGGCCTGAAAGTGGCGTCTGGCAAAGACAACGCTGCCTATTTCGCCGTCTCCGAGACGATGAAAGGCGACAGCGGCATGTTCAAAGCCATCAACGAAGGCATGACCGCGACCAAGAACTCCGTCGCGACAGCCCGTCTGGGTGCCGAAACAGTTTCCGACATCGCACAGCAGATCGTCGAGCGTGTTGCTTTCGCTCAAACCGATGGTGTTAACCGCGCGGATGTTCAGCTCGAAATCGATGCGCTTGTTGAAAACATGGGCACCGCGATTGAGCAAGCAACCTTCAATGGGGACAATCTGGTCGATGGTACCAGAATGGCCACCTCGGCTACACCTAATGCAGTTACTTTGGTGAACGGTGTAAAGCGAGACTCAAGCGGCTTTGGCACTACAACCTATACTTTCGATGGTGTTGATCTTGGTGCGATCAAGACAGCGATGGAAGCTATCAACGTCGAAACCTCAACTGATCTTGCAGCTGATCTTGCTACAGCCGAAGGTGAGCTTGCGAACTCCATTACTGCAGCTACGTCTCTCGGCATCACCGAAAACGCTTTGGAAGGTCAGATGGAGTTCATCGACAGCCTGACAGACACGCTGGATTCCGGCGTGAGCTCGATGGTTGATGCGGATATGGAAGAAGAAGCGGCGCGTTTGCAGGCCTATCAGGTTCAGCAGCAGCTGGCGACGCAGTCCTTGTCGATTGCAAACCAGGCGCCTCAGAACATCCTGAGCTTGTTCCGTTAATTCGGTTCAGGCGTTATATGAAAAACCCCTCTCCGCCACTGGTGGGGAGGGGCCCTGACGACACAAAACACCGGCTTGGACAGACGTCCCGCCGGTTTTTTATTGCGCTGGCGTCGCTTCGGCGCGGGCGCGTTCCTCGAAAAAACTACGCAGCGGGTCATCGATGCCGGATTCAAGGATCATCCGGTAGGTGTCGGCAAAGCCTTCGGCGGCTGAGGTCTTGTCGCCGCGGCTTTGTGACAGAAATGGGCTGGCCGCGCGGAAAAATGTGATGGCTTGGTCCGTTTCCGGGTCGGACCCGGCTTTATACGCCCCCAATCGGATCAGATCTTCCATATCGGCGTAGCGGCCCAAGGCCTTGCGCGCGACTTTGGTGATCTCGTATTCTTCGGGAGAGTGGCAGCCCGGCAGCATCCGTGACAGCGATTTTTGCAGATCGATCGCGGGGAAACGCCCCTGTTCGGCGATGCGCCGGTCGAGCACCAGATGCCCGTCCACGATCCCGCGCACCGCATCCGCGATGGGTTCGTTCATATCGTCCCCGTCCACCAGCACCGTATAAAGACCGGTAATATCACCTTCTGCCGCCATACCGGGGCCCGCACGTTCCAACAAATGGGGCAGTTCGCTGAACACCGACGGCGGATAGCCCCGTAGGGTTGGCGGCTCGCCACGGGCGAGGCCGATTTCACGCTGCGCCATCGCAAAACGGGTGACGCTATCCAGCAGCAGCAGCACCTGCTTTCCCGTCGATTTGAAGTATTCGGCAATCGCGGTCGTGGTTAATGCGGCCTGTTTGCGCAGCAGCGGTGCCTCGTCCCCGGTAGAGACGACGACAACGGCGCGCGCCATGCCTTCTTCGCCCAGATCCTCTTGGATGAACTGTTGCACCTCGCGGCCGCGTTCGCCAATCAGCCCGATGACAATCACATCGGCATCCGTATTGCGGGCCAGCATGGCCATCATGGTCGATTTACCGACACCGGAACCCGCGAAAACACCCATCCTCTGGCCGCGGCAAATCGGGGTGAAGATATCAATGCATTTGATCTGTGTTTCCAGCTTCTCGCCCACCTTCTTGCGGTCGAATGCACCGGGTGGGTTGGCGCGAAAGCGGGTTTTGCGGCGCGGGCGGCGCGCGCGGGTGTATCGCGTGAGCGGGCGGCCAAGCGCATCAACCACCGTGCCGATCCAGCTGTCGTCGGGGGACACCATATCGTCATGCTCGATCAATTCGACGGTATTCCCGACGGACACGCCCTCCCATGTGCCGAACGGCAGAACGCAAAGATCACTGCCCTGTGCGCTGACGACTTCGCCATCTATGTGTCCTGCGGGGGTGTGCACCCGGCATTGGCTGCCGATCGCTGCCATCGCCTCTAGCCCGCTGACGGTGAGGGTCATGCCGGTGATGGACCTGACGGTGCCCGAGATCTTTGCGCTGGCGCATGAATAGATGGACTTTTGCAGGTTTGCGAAGGCAGAAGTCAAAATATACTCTTTCGGAAATATTCTATCCTTGCTATATAACAAGGATAAATAATGAGTCTAGTATGAATACAGATCCCACATCCTTGTTCAGCCTTGCACCCAAGCGTTTGCAGTGGCTTGCCACGCGGCAGAATGTCGTGTCCGAGAATATCGCGAATTCTGACGTCGCGGGATACCGTGCGCAGGATGTGCAAAGCTTTGCCAGCTATTTGGAAGACGCAGGTCGGTCGCAACGTTTGCAGGAGGCAGAGGTGGTTGAGGCGCGTGTTCTGGGTGGCGCTACGGCAACCGGGAATAACGTGAATCTGGAAGAGCAGTTGGTCGAGGCGAACAGCGCTTCGGGTCAGTTCCAAATGGCCGCGAGCCTGTACCGCAAAGCGCACGAGATGGTTTACGCTGTCGCTGGCCGGAAATAACGGAGAGACGCGCGATGGATTCCCTTTCCAGAATTTCGGCAACAGCAGCCAGCGGGATGCGGGCGCAGGGTGACCGGTTGCGCATCGTCTCTGAAAACCTTGCAAATGCCAGTTCGACCGCGCAAACGGCGGGGGGCGACCCGTACCAGCGCAAGACGATTTCTTTTGAAAGCGCCACGGATCCGTCAACGGGGGCAGCGATTGTGCAATCTGCAGGCGTGCTGCGGGATGATGCCGATTTCACACTGCGGTATGAACCATCGCACCCCGCGGCGGATCAGAACGGCTATATCAAGATGCCGAACGTGAACCCGCTGATCGAAATGAGCAATATGCGTGAAGCCGCGCGCAGCTATGAAGCAAACCTTTCGATGCTGGACAAGGCGCGTGACATGCGCCGTCAGTTGGTCGAGCTGTTGAAGTAAGGTGCCAGAATGACAGATTTTTCCGCCATCCGATCGTCCTATGTTGAAGCCGCCTATGCAAAGACGGTGCAGGGTGAAACGCGGGGTGCAAAACCCGCTGGCCCCGCCCCAAAAGATTTTGCCCAGATGGTCGGCGATGCCGCGTCGCAGGCGGTGGATTCGGTGCGCGAAGGCGACCAGATGGCGATCAAGGGGCTGACAGGGCAAGCCAGCCTGCAAGAGGTTGTTCAGGCCACCATGGCGATGGAGCAGACAGTTCAGGTTTCGGTCGCGCTGCGTGACAAACTGGTGGAAGCGTACCAAGAAGTTATGCGTATGCCGGTTTAACGTCAGGTTAACACGCGCCATGTTTTTCGGAGGTCCCCTGTGGATTCTGTCACTATCTACGAAATCATCCGGCAGACGTTAACCGTGACATTGATCGGGTCGGCACCTGTGCTTGTTGTGGCGCTTGGCGTCGGGCTTGCCATCGCGTTTTTCCAGGCTTTGACACAGATTCAGGAAATGACGCTAACGTTCGTGCCCAAGATCGCGGCGATTTTTGTGACGCTCGCCATCAGCATTCCTTTTATTTTTTCGACACTTGTCGGGCTCTCGGACCGGGTGTTTGATCTTGTCTCTAACGGGGGGCTCTAGGGTGCGGCTCACCGTCTTGTTCATGGTTCTCTTGCTGCCCGTCTCTGCCTTGGCGGACAAAGGCGGTTGGGCGGACAAAGGCGATTGGACGGGGTTTTACACGTCATCCGCTCCTGCCGTGAAGTTGGGTCGGCAAAACGCCACGTCAAACCCGATGCGCGTCTGCGTGGACGAGATCCTTTCGGCTGAACAGCGGTATAACATTCCCGGTAACCTGTTGTTGGCGATCGGGATTCAGGAAGCTGGACGTCAGGTGAACAACAAGCTGGTGGTATGGCCGTGGACCGCAAACACAAACGGTACCGGCACGTTCTTTGGCAGCAAGCTCGCATTAGAAGCGCATGTGCGCGAGACAGAGGGCCGCGGCATCCGGTCCACGGATGTGGGATGCATGCAGATTAACCAACGGTGGCATGGGGACCAGTTCTCCTCGCTAGAAGAGGCGACGACACCAGCGCATAACGTCGATTATGCCGCACGTTTTCTGACCGCGCTGTATCACGAGACAGGCGATTGGTGGCAGGCCGCTGGCCGGTACCATTCGTCTAACCCCAGCTACAAAGCTGTTTATCTGCAGAAGTTGCAGCAGAACCAGCGCATCGCCCAGGCATTCCTGACCCGCTTTGCAAGCGATGTTAGCCCGGTCAATAGCACCCCGCAGCAGGTTGCAGTCACCCGCGAGATGCCCGATTTCAACTGGAGCGCCGATCTGAGCGGTGCAAACTCCGGCAAAGCGGGCGGCGCGCTGTCAATCTATTCTACGCAGGCGTTGGCCCCCATCCTGCCCCATTACGCAGAGGTCAACTGAGCGTGGCGACACCAGACACAAATCCGCAGCCCTTCAGCTTTGCCAAGCTTAGCGGTGCCAATCGCGACATCGGGTTCGCCGTGGGGATGGTTCTCATCCTGGCGATGTTGTTTATTCCGTTGCCTCCCTTCTTTCTGGATCTGGGTTTGGCGATTTCCCTCGCATTGTCCGTTCTGATTCTCATGGTGGCCCTGTGGATCGGTACCCCCTTGGAATTTAACTCCTTTCCGACGCTTTTGCTGGTCGTCACGATGCTGCGTCTGGCACTCAACGTATCCTCCACCAGATTAATTTTGAGTGAAGGTCATAATGGGCCGGGCGCTGCGGGGAATGTCATCGAAGGATTTTCGCAGTTCATTCTGGGCGGCGACTTCATCATCGGCATTATTGTTTTCACAATTCTGGTGATCATTAACTTTATCGTCATCACTAAGGGCTCTACTCGAATCGCGGAGGTTGCGGCGCGATTCTCGCTGGATGCGATGCCGGGTAAACAAATGGCGATCGATGCTGACCTCGGCGCCGGTGCTATTACGGAGGAGGAGGCGAAACTACGGCGTAAAACGGTCGAGGAAGAAAGCTCGTTCTTCGGGGCGATGGACGGTGCGTCCAAGTTCGTTCGCGGGGATGCTGTTGCAGGGTTGATCATCACGCTGATCAACGTTTTTGGCGGCATTATGATCGGTATGATCAGCCACGGACTGAGCGTGGGCGACGCGATGAGCCGCTATACAGTGCTAACGATCGGTGACGGTTTGGTCACGCAAATCCCGGCGTTGGTCGTGTCTCTTGCCGCTGGTTTGTTGGTGACCAAAGGCGGAACACTGGGTGCGGCGAACGAAGCCGTCTTGGGTCAGCTCAGCAATTTCCCCAAGGCTTTGTATGTCGCGGCGGGGCTGACATTCTGTATCGGTTGGCTGCCCGGCTTTCCGTTGATGATCTTTCTCGCGCTCTCTACCGGGATGGCGGGCTTTGGCTATATCATGCAGAAGTCCTTTGTAGAGCGGGAAAAGGCCGAGAAACTCGCCGCCGCGCGCGACGCGGCACCTGTTGAGAGTGCTGAAGACAAGCTGTCGGATATGCTGCGCGTTGATGATGTCCGGCTGGATCTCGGCTCTGGTCTCGTGCCGATGATTACCTCGGTCAATGCGGCGCTGCCGGGTAAGGTTAAAAGCCTGAGGTCGTTGTTTATAAAGGACTTCGGGTTTGTCTTGCCGTTGGTTCGGATCAAGGACGATGCGGAGCTTCCCGCCTATACCTACGCCATTTCCCTGCAAGGGGTGGAGGCCGCGCGTGGGGAAGTGGACCCGATGATGATGATGGTGATCAACCCGTCGGGGCAAGAAATTAACCTTCCCGGCAAACGCACGCGCGAACCGACCTTCGGGTTGGAAGCGATCTGGGTTGACGAAACGCGCGCATCCGAAGCCGAGCTTTTGGGGATGACTGTCGTTGATCCGGAAAGCGTGATCACCACGCATCTGACCGAGGTGATCAAGGAGCATATGCCCGAGATCCTAACCTATGCAGCGACGCAGGAATTGATCGAGGGGCAGGGCAAGGAATATCAGAAACTGCTTTCAAGCGGCTCGGACAGCAGCTCGGCTGTTATGTTGCAGCATGTCTTGCAGGCGTTGCTAGCAGAGCGGGTGTCGATCCGAAATCTGTCGATGATCATCGAAGCGGTCGCGGAGGCAAGCGCCACGTCCAAGAATATCCGCACAGTGATCGAGCACGCCCGTAGCAAACTGGCTAAACAAATTTGCCAATCCTTGAAGGATTCTCAAGGATATGTGCCGGTCATAAATCTGGGTGGAGATTGGGAGCGCGAGCTTGCGAGTTCGATCTCTAAAGCGAACGGGGAAGAAACTTTCCTGATGTCGCCGTCGCGGGTGCAGGAATTTGTTCTTGCAGTACGCAAGGAAATCCAGAAGTTTTCGAGCGCAGATGAATGGCCGGCCATTTTGGTCAGCCCGCAAGCGCGGCCCTACGTCCGGTCTATCCTCGAACGGGTGAGCCCCATGACCCAAGTGATTTCGCACAACGAAGTCCACCGCAAAGCGTCGCTACGTACTGTTGGCACCGTCGGTTAACCGATCGTGGCAATCGAACCCTTCATCTCGACGCTATTTTTCTCTTTTTTCGTGGTGTTTGCCCGCATTGGCACGGCGCTGATGTTTATGCCCGGGTTTGGGGAGGTCCAGATTCCGGTGCGCCCGCGGCTGTCCTTGGCGGTGCTGATCAGTCTTTCCCTGCTTCCGCTGACGCCCATTGCAAGCGCGCTGCCTGATAGCGCGGTGACCGCGGTGTTCCTATTGGGCGCCGAGGTGCTGATCGGGCTGTGGATTGGTCTTTGCGCGCGTATCCTATTGTCAGCATTGCAGTTTGCGGGGTTCCAGGTCGGGCAGGTGTCTGGTTTGGCAAACGCTTTTGGCCCGTCGTTCGGGTCGTTTGAAGGCGCGACGATGGTGGCGACCTTGCTGTTGATGAGCGCGGTGACCATGATCTTTGTCACAGACACCCATCATCTGATCATCCGCGCATTGCTTGCCAGTTATCAGGTGTTCCCGCCCGGACAGTTCGTGCTTGCCGATCTTGCTGATCAAATACTCCGTGTCGCGAGTGCGAGCCTTTACATCGGGACGGCAATTGCGGCCCCCTTCTTTGTGATGGGTGTGATCTTGAACCTTGGCATGGGGCTGGCAAACCGGATGATGCCACAACTGCCCGTGTTTTTCGTGGCGGCATCGCTGTTGATCGGGGCAGGGCTGCTGATCCTTGCTATCGCCCTGCCGGCCATGCTTGATTACTTCCTAGTGCGATTCCAGGAGTGGATCATGGGCTTTAGGATCTAATCATGGCCGAGAATAGCGACAGCACGGAAAAGACCCTAGAGCCGACTGAAAAGAAGCTTAAGGACGCGCGCAAGAAAGGGGATGTCCCGTCTTCAAAGGAGACGGGAAACATGGTCGTTGTCGTGGCAATGTTGGGGATCGCCGCCTTGGTCTTGCCCTATCAGGCCCCGCAAATCGTCGTCGCGCTGTCGGTTCTGCTGGACCATTCCCCAAATCTAATGGTCGCCACGGGAGAGCCGGGGGTGATCCGGCTGGGGCAGATCATGAGCGAATTTTTTTATATGATCGTGTGGGCAGTCCTTCCTATCTTTGGCGTTTTGTTTTTGGGCGGCGCGATTGGCGCTGTGATTCAGGGTGAAACCGTCGTCGCGGCAGAGCGTATCAAACCAAAGCTTTCCAAATTGTCACCGCTGGAGGGGTTGAAGCGTCTTTTTTCGGCCAATGCACTGGTCGAATTCGCGAAAAGTATCGTCAAAGTCTTGGCAATCGGTGGGCTTGCCGTGTGGTTCACGAATGAAGCGGTGCGGCGCATCTGGACCTCGTCGGGCTTTATCCCCGAGCATCTGCCCGGCTATCTGACCGCCGCTGCTGTTAAGCTGTTGATTGCGGCTGCAATTCTGCTTGTACCAATCGCGATTGCCGATATTCTGTGGCGTCGTTTTGATTGGCGGCGCAAGCAAAGGATGAGCCAGAAAGACATCAAGGACGAACATAAGGAATCCGAAGGCTCCCCCGAAATCCGGCAGAAACGGGCGCGTCGCCGGCGCGAGCTGTCACAACAGCGTACAATCACTGCTGTGCCTTTGGCGGATGTCATTCTGACCAACCCGACCCATTATTCAATCGCGCTGAAATACGACCCGGCGCAGGATATGGCCCCGGTCTGTATCGCCAAAGGTGCGGATCATCTGGCGCGGCGCATCCGCGAAGTGGCTGCGGAGCACGATATTCCGATGATCGAGAATAAACCGTTAACGCGAATGCTGTATGACGAGATCGACGTCGATCAGGTCATTCCCGTCGCCCATTGGGAAATTGTCGCCGAAATCATCAGCTTCGTCTTTGACCTACGCAACAATAAAAAGCGGGCGGCACCGCAGGGGTCTACCCTGCGGACCGATCCATATTAACGAAGCTTGATACCTGTAAGATCTTGATCCGCCGGAAGCTGCGAACGTTCCAGAATGATTTTGGAGACGGCGCGCGCCCGTACAGGCGGGATCTTTGCAAGGATAGGCGCGGCTGTTCTTGGCTTCATGGTACCAAGAATCATAATCGTCGTCTCGATGTCCAGATCATCCATGATACGCGCCGCATCGGTCGGCTTCATATTCGTGTAAAGCTGGATCAGACGATCAAGGTCTTCGGTCTGCGCGGCATCAACGCGACCCAGCAGATCCTCGATAGAGGTCTTGAGCTCGGTCAGAGATGCTTTTTCGATGTTAAGCCGTTCGCGGGCCAGCGCAAATTCAGCACGTTGGTTTTCCAGCTCTTCCTGCTGCAACCGCACCAATTCGCGCTCTTTCGTGAGCGAGATCAAAACGTCTTCGGGCGCTTCGCAGCCGTTTGAAAGTTCGGGCAGGTTGCCCACCAGCGGCGGGGCATCCTGAACCGGCTGCAGGCCCGTTTCCTCTTTGGTTTCAGCGGCAAGAACGACCATCGGCTGCTGTGGCAGCGCACTATCCTTGAACAAGGGCAATTCAGGAAAGGATAGCGCGGCTTTGGCGCAGAGCGTCAGGGCCAGCCCCCCAAGGATAATTTTCCCGTTCAACATACCTGGTCCAAACATCTATCAGCCCTTTGCCGCAGAAGAATTTTCGAAAAACGCGCGCACCATCTCTTTTTTATCCCGTACCACGCGCACGCCATTGCGTTCTGCCGGCGCTTGCTTGGTCGCGCGGCGGCTGGCGAAAGAGGCGGCTGTTTCTTCGGGCGGGGGAGGCGCTTCGACGGGGGCCGGCGCACGTTGCGCGGTTTCGATGCTTTCGCGCATGTGGTGCACAGATTGTTCGGATTTATCGACCGCAGAGGAGAATTGTTCGACCAGCGGTTCAAGCTGTTTCAACGTCGCCGTCAGCTTGCGCAATTTCATCGAAACCACGTAGCCATAGCCGATGCTGCCGATCAGCAATACGACGATCAGGCTGTCAATTATCGTTGCCATCATCTTCGTGGTCCTCCAGAATTTCCAGCTTTTCGGTAATTTGCACAGCCACATAGCCGTTGTTACGTTTGCCCAACGACACGTTGAACATCGGGGTGTCGGCGCAGGTCACAGTAGCATCGCGGCCTTCCTCGATGCCGAAATCAATCGTGTCACCGGGCCGCCATGACATGATTTTTTGTAGCGGAAAGACGTTTTCGGACAGGACAACATCCAGATCGACGTTCGCGCGTTCGATCTGCGCCCCGATCAACCCGCGCCATTGGTCTTGCGACACCATACGGTCGCCGAAATAGACTTTGCCCAAGTCGGGCAAGATCTGTTCAAGTGCGTCATAGGGGATGACAAGATCAAGGTTTCCGGTATTTCCGGCAAGGGTCAACGACAGCCGTAACCGCGCGCAAAGGCTTGTGTTTTTGGCAATCGCGGCACCTTCGGCCTCGGTTTCGATGCGATCGAGTTCGAGGTTCGCAGCCCCCACAACCGACAAAGACCGCTCCAACTCGGCAAAGACGGCAGAGGCAAGCCGTTCGCCAAAGCCGAGCTCGATCGCGGTAAAGGGATCGGTGTTGTCGAGATCGACGTTCTTGGCGTTCCCGCCCAGCATCAGTTCAACCGCGGTCATAAGCACCGCTTGATCCATCACCACAAGGATTTCACCGACAAAGGGGTGACCCGTGCCAACGGCCAGAAACGTGGGCTTGGGCAGCCCTTCGATCACTTTGCCCATGGGGATATAGTCAAGCGAGGCCAGTGAGGCTTCGCACATGGCGCGCATCAGGTCGGGCAGGGCAACCGACAGGTTTTCGACCATGCGATCGCCAATGATGTCGAGCATGGGCAGGCGATCAAAGGTGAAATCCGACATGCGGATGATTTCGTCGATCAGGGTGCTGCCTGCTTCGTCGGGTCGCCGTGCTGTTGTGTCGCTCTCGCTCATCGCCGCCTCCTACTGCACGATCAGGTCTTTGATCAGGATTTCCTGCGGCAAATCGCTGCCCACGGCGGCGCGCGCCCGTTTCAGCAGTTCGGCCTTGATATAAAGAATGCCCGCCATGCCGCGCACGTCGTTTTCGGTCAGCCCCCGCAGGTAGCCGTTGAAAAGATCGCGCATGAAGGGCTGACGTTCGACCATCAGCTTGTCCGCGCCCGCATCGGGCCGGTAGGCGACCATCAGGTTCACCTTAAGAAACGCCGATGTCGGGGTGCCGTTCTGATCGAAACCTTGGATGTTGGTCAACATCTCGCCCAGATCGATCAGCCCTGTACTTGCGGCCTTGGTGTCATCGGCGTGGTCTTCGGCATCACCCTCGTCCTTGGCGTGATCGTTTTTACCATGATCTTCCGCGTCGGCGTGATCATCCTTGGTGTCCGTCTGGTCGGCTTCTTCGCTTTTATACTCGGGCTCGAAGGCTTCGGCGTCTTTGACGTAGGCCGCACGGGCAAGGAAAAAGCCGCCGCCCAAGGATACCACGCACATGAGTGCGGCCGCGATCAGCATTTTGCGCGACCCGCGTGGCCGGTCCGCTGCGTCAGCAGAGGCGGCCTGCTTTGCCGCAGCTGGCTTTTTTTTCGCTTTGTCGGCCATGTGGAAACCTTAACTTGGTGTTAATGCCACATTCCCCTTTTAAGGGCAAAAACACAAGGTTAAAAATTGTTTAATACTTGCCTTGAGGCATGAATTGATCAATATATTCACAACAAATCGATGCTGAGGGGCCCCATGCAAGGATTAATCGACAATCTCAAGTCGCTCGGTAAAAACAAGCTCATGATGCTTGGTGGGGCAGGCATTGGTGTGGTGCTGTTGATGATTCTCGGCATTGGTGCCGTGACCCGTCCGGACTACGCGCCGCTCTATTCGAATCTGTCGATCACCTCCGCCAATTCGATCGAGGCGACGCTGGCAAACGCCGGCTTCAACGCGATGGTCTCTGAAGACGGCACCAGCATCTCGGTTCCCCGCGGGGACGCGGTGCGGGCGCGTATGGTTTTGGCCGAAACCGGCATGCCCATCGATGGAGATCCGGGATGGGAGCTGTTCGACGAAAGCAGCGGGCTGGCGATGAACTCCTTCCTGCAGAAGATCAATAAGATGCGCGCGATGGAGGGGGAGCTCGCCCGCTCCATCCAGACGCTTGACGGGATCTCGTCTGCGCGGGTTCATCTGGTGTTGCCCGACCGCGAGCCTTTCTCCCGCGATGCGCCAGCGCCGCGTGCCTCTATCATCCTGCGCCCCGAATCCGGCCGTGCGGTGACCCGCAAGCAAGCCGTGGCGGTCAGCAATCTGGTCGCCTCTGCCGTTGCAGACCTGGATATTTCGCGCGTCACCGTTCTGTCGGCCAGTGGCGAGACGATCCTGGCGGAAGGGCCGGACGGCAGCAGCCAAGGCGGCGTCCAATCCGCCAAAGCAGGCATTGAAGACCGCCTGTCGCAAGAGATCCAGAACATCCTGACAGCGCGGGTCGGCGCGGGGAACGCGCGCGTTCATGTGAACGTCGAATTGACCACGCAGCGCGAAGTCATTGTCGAGCAGACATACGACCCCGACCAGCAGGTCGTGCGGTCGACCGAGACGAAGTCCGAAGACCAGACCGGCACGAAAGAGGCTGGCAACGTCGGTGTGGAAAACAACATCCCTGCCGCTTTGGCCGATGGCAATGGGGCAGGGACCTCGACCCGCCGGTCAGAGGCTGACGAGATCGTGCAATATGAGATCGGCAACACGCGCCGCGAGATCGTGCGCGAAGCCGGCGACGTGCGGCGCATGTCGGTCGCGGTTCTGGTGAACGGGATCTACAACGTTGACGGGTCAGATGTGATCTACGCTGAACGCACGCCGGAAGAGCTCGCGCGGCTTGGCGAACTGGTCAAAACTGCCGTCGGATTCGACACTACACGCGGGGATAGTGTCTCTGTCGATAGTATGCGGTTCATGGATTATTCGATGGATCTTGGCGATCCGATCGACAAATCTATCGGGGATGAGCTGACCGAGAATGTTGTGTCTATTGTGCGCGGTGTTCTGGCCCTGCTGGTTGTCGGCCTGATCCTTGTCTTTGGCGTGCGGCCCATGCTGCGCAAGTTCAGCGAAGGCGATCAGCTCAACAGTTACGAAGATCCCGCCCTGACCGCAGAAAAGGCCGCCGAACCCGCCGCACTGACAGCGGAAGGCCAGCGCCCCAAGCTGCCTGGCACCACGCCAGCCGTCGCGGATATTGCCGAGGATGACGACCCGCTGACTGTCACGGATGATGATATCGAAGCTGCGGAAGTGGCTGAATACGTGCGCAAGGAGGGCATCCGTGGGAATCTGCACAAGAAAAAGATCGAGACGATCCAACAGCTTGCAGATGAGAAACCCCAAGAGGTTCTGCGCGTGATCCGGTCGTGGCTTCCTGCCGAGGCGGGCGCATGATCGATCTTTTCGCCCGAAATTTCGACAGCGACAATGCGCCCGCAGCGCCCGTCACTACAATCGACGAGGAAGAGCTGAACCTGCGTCTCGCCGAAGCGCGCAAGCAGGGCTTTGATGCCGGGCGCGCCGTCGGGCAACAAGATGCAAAGGCGGAGTTTGACGCGCAAGAGGATGCACGACTAGAGGCGGAGAGCGCTGAAATCCGTGCGCAGCTTGACGCGCTGATCGCGCAAGATACGAGACAATGCCGCGCAACAGAGACTGATATCGTGGAACTCTTCCTCGGCATCGGCGACCGGCTTGTCCCAGAGTTGCTGCAAAACTACGGCGTCGATCTGGCCATTGGTCGCATCCGTGAAAGCGTCGCCCTAAGCCGCAGTACACCGGTTCTGTCCATCACCGCCTGCCCCGAAGTCGCCGCGCGGCTGAAAGCCGAGCCGCCGGTTTGGCTACCTGCATCAACAGACACCGCGTCGATCAAGATTGTCGCGGATAGCGATCTTCCCCGTGGTGCGGCGCGGGTCGTCTGGCAGGGCGGGAAGCTGGAATACGATCTCGAAGAGGCAACCACGGCCGTGCGCAGCGCCTTGCAAACCGCCGCCGTTGAACTGACCGCAACCACAAGGATTGCTGAATAATGCTACATAATGACCAGGATAAAACCCAAGCAGACCTGACCGACAGCAACGCTCAGGATGCAGAAACCAAAGCGCCGGCGGGTCTGGATGGCAAAAGCCTCGATGCGATCTTTGGTGTCAAACTGGACGTCCGTGTCGTTCTGGGGCGCAGCCGTATGCCGATCTCGGAACTGCTGAACCTGACCAAAGGGTCGGTGATCGAGCTTGACCGCCGCGTGGGTGAACCCGTCGACATCATGATTAACGATCGCATGGTCGCGCGCGGTGATCTGGTGCGCGTGCAAGGGGATTCCCTTGGAGTTGCGCTGCGTGAGATCGTCAAAGACTTCGTCTCAGAAATCTGATGTCCCCCCGTTTGCTGCCCCTGTTTGCACCGCGCGTGATGTGTGGTCTGGCCTTGGTTTTGGCCGGTGTCATCGCGTCCGCATCGACTGGATGGGCACAAGAGGCAGACCTTGGCAGCATGGTGCGGGACCTCTCTTCGGCTTTCGGTGACGTAACGCCGGGCACGGACGAGGGGGCCAGCCTGTCGGGCCGTCTGATCCAGCTGTTCGCGATCATTACGGTCCTGAGCGTGGCACCGGGGCTTTTGGTGATGGTCACGAGCTTCACCAGATTCGTCATTGTTTTCTCGATGTTACGGCTTGCGCTTGGTCTGAACCAAACGCCACCGAACATCGTGTTGAACGCTATGGCGCTGTTCATGACCTTCTTTGTGATGCAGCCGGTGTTCGAGGATGCGTGGGAGGGCGGGCTGGTCCCTTTGATGGAAAACGCCATCATCGAAGAACAAGCCGTGCGCAATATATCCGAGCCGTTTTACAACTTCATGTTGGTGAATACGCGCGACAAGGATCTCCAGCTTTTCACCGATATTGCGGATGAAGCGTCGCCGCCCTCGGACGGGCCTGCTGCGCTGCCAAGCTGGCGGGTGCTGGTGCCCTCCTTCATGATTTCGGAGCTGCGTCGCGCGTTTACCATCGGCTTCCTGATTTACCTTCCATTCATCGCGATCGACCTGATCGTGGCATCGGTTTTGATGAGCGCAGGCATGATGATGCTGCCGCCCGTGTTGGTTTCGCTGCCCTTCAAGGTCATCTTTTTCGTACTGATCGATGGGTGGTACATGCTGGCTGGATCGCTGATTCAATCCTACGTTTCCGGATAAACCGCCGCGGTCATAAATAGCCATGTCAAACAAGAATAGTTTCGGCTATCCTTGTGCGATAATATCCAGCCTGCGGGAATCGACGATCTCATGAACCAGTTTGTACCCCTTCGCAAACATCGCCACATGTCCGGCGCGCAGAAATCGGCGATCCTTTTCCTGTGTTTGGGCGAGGAGAGGGGCGGCGCGATCATGCAGCAGCTTGATGTTGATGAGATTCGCCAGATCACCACCGCTATCTCGACGATGGGCGAAGTCGACGCCGGTATTGTCGAAGAAATCATCTCGGAATTTGATGAAAAAGTGAATCACAGCGGCAGTGTGGTCGGCTCGATTGATGCTGCGCGCGGATTGCTGAAAGAATTCCTCCCCGAAGATCGTGTTGCTGAAATTTTGCAGGAAATTGACGGCAAAAAGATCGATAACGTTTGGAAAGACCTGTCGGATCTGGACGAGAAGGAGTTGGTCGCCTTTCTCCAGAAGGAACACAACCAAACGATCGCGGTCATCCTGACGCGAATCCGGCCTGACGTCGCAGCGAAGGTATTGCCGCTGTTGGGGGCCGAACGCGCCGCCGATCTGATTGAGCGCATCATGGGCATGGACAAGCTGCCGATCGATACGATTCAGAATATCGAAAACACATTGCGTGAAGATGTGTTGGCCAGGGCCGGGAACAGCGCTGAAGCCCGGATCGAGAGCCAGTTGGTGTCGATTTTCAACAAACTCGACGAAGATATGTTGGTTAATCTCACCCGCAACCTGGAAGAGCGTCAGCCTGATAAGCTCTTGTCGATCAAGCAAAAAATGTTTGTTTTCGATGATTTGGTTAAATTCAACGAAATGATGTTGGGTAAAATCATGCGCGAAGTGAGCGGGAATACCCTGCCGATGGCGCTGCGTGGTGCCAAGAAAGAAGTGCGTGAACATTTCTTGGCGTCCTTGCCCTCGCGATCACGCGGAATGCTGCAGGATGAAATGTCTTCAATGGGCCCTGTCCGGTCCAAAGATGTTAAAGGTGCGCAGGCTCAGTTGGTCGAAGCCGCATTGCGTTTGATGTCGGAAGGAGAGGTATCCTTGCCCGAAAACGACGACGATATGATGTCTGATATGCCGAGCTGATCAGCGATACAGGCGCGAAGCAGAGAATGTGACAGCCGTCACATCGATTGTGATCGGCACGAACTGGCCGCCCAGATTATACGACTGCAAAAGATCCAAGGCGATGGAATTTGCTTGAAATCCCTGTGGGTTAACGACGTCCGAAATGGCAATATAACGTGCGGTCAGCCTTTCACGTTCTGCGGGATCAGCAAGCTTCTCAAGATCGAATTTGTCCTCTAGCAGCTCTTTTTGTTTGTCGAGATCAAGCGAGGACATCTCTTCGGGCAAGGATAGCGCGACCTGAAAGAAGTTGGTCAGCTTTTCACTGGCGAGAACTTCAAACCAGTTGTCGATTTCGCTAAATTGGTCACGAAATTCCAAAACGGTCCCGACGGTCTCGTTCTGAGCATCATTTTCGTTGATGTACTGCCGATTGTAAAAGCGGTTTGTGACTTCATCAAGGAACGATGGGTCGGTCAAATCCGGGGTTTGAGGCCCAGCTTCCGTTGTAAATCCAAGGGCCAAATGCATTTCGCGAAACCGACTGTCGGTTAACCGGTTCAGCAGTGACGAAGGCTCAACCGGATCAGATTCCAGCATTTTTCGGATCAGACCTTTGCCGAAAATTTGATCTTCCAGGTCAAAGGCGCGCATCACAAAACTATAGACTTCATAATCAGCGACGAGCTCTTCCGGGGTGGAAATATCGCCGATCCTGTCGCGAAAAGCTTCTTCGGCACGCTTGTTGGCAGCGGTATCGCGCAAAAGATCAAGTTGCTTGTCGCGTGTCGCATCTATCAGCTTGAGCGCGGTAGAACTGCCTAAACCTGAGATGCTGATCATTGGGTCACCCTATTCCGCCGCCGTAGCGGTGTTCTTTTCCCGGATCATTTTAAACAGTTTCTCTTCGTATTCGATCAGGGGGCGTAGGGTGCGCATCGCTTTGTAAAAATCCGCGGCAGACACATGCGCTGCGGCATCAAAGATGTGGCTGGCCATCTCGTCGTGGAAAACCGGCGCAAGGGCACCGAGTTTTCTTTGAATGATCGACACCAGTTTTGTGCGGGTCGACGGTTCAAGCAGGGCGGTCTGGATGAAGAAATAAACTTCTTTCACAGGGGTGCGCTCTTCATCCTCTTTTAACAGATCGGCTTCACGCACGATATCAGCCTGATTCTCGATCACAATCATCTGACGGCGATCGGTGTTGCGCACGACACAGCCGTTTATCAGGATCCGCTCGTTCGGTTTCAGGGTTAATCGCAGCGCCATAAAGCTTACTCCGCCGCGACTTTTGCAGCTCGTCCGCTCAGACCGTCTATAATACTGCGGTTAATATCAATCAAAGGCTTCACATTTTTAGACCCGGACAGGACCGCTTTGGTGTGGTTTTCCACCCAGAGGGAAAGCGAGATCAGCGCAGCGCGCAAATCGGCCGTCAGCCCGTTATCCTTCTCGGCCAAATCGGCCTTGAACGTGAGCCAAACGCGCTGGTTCTCCCATAGGGTGTCTCGCAGGCCATCTGCAAGCATCTGAAGCTTTTGAGATTTTTCCGACGCACCGTCAAATGCTTCGAATTTGTTTTCAAGTTTGGATGTCACGCTCGCCAAAATCCGACGCTCAATCTGGCGCGGATCTTCGGTGTGCGAGATGGTCCGCTTATACGCGGTTACACTCATTTCACTGCCTTTTTATTCTGCCTCGGTTCAACTATAGGGTGGCAGAGTTAAGGGAGAATTAAAAAATCCTCAATTTCTTGAAAGCAAGGATAATTTTCAGCAGTTGTTGTTAAATCATGCTTTGCATGTCACACTGTAGCGGGGTTTTCGGGGGGCCGCAGTGTTAATGAATGTGCTGGCCCGGAATGACCGCACGCAGCATTTCACGGTGAAAGCTGTGGGCGATATTATCAGCGGAAAGCAAGCCGTCAGGGGCGGTGCCGTCACGCTCGGACTGGGCGAGGGAAACGATGATATGGCCGATGTGGTGGCCAAGTTGAACGGGGCACGCAGGTGCCAGGGCTGGTTGTGCGCAGGGTTCGATCAAAACGATGGCGTCATCTTCTAGATCAAGGCCAAACTCTTGATCTAGAACATCGGCCAAGGAAGCGCCGGAAATGATCTCTTCTCCGGCGTAGATTGCGAAGGGGGTCAGATCAACGTCCTCTACGGCGACGGTGAAACGGGTGATCGGCGACGCCAGCAGTGACGACAGGATGCGGCCCAAGGGCGTGTTGCAAGGATCGGCGCAAAATTCCAGCCGACCGCCCCAGATGTGCCCCATCAAATCAGAACGCATAGTTAAAACTTCCCCAAGTGTCGCGTGTGCAACCCCAAGGTATCTTCCCAACACGGTTTTTTGAATTCCGGATTTGTTAAACTTCGCAAGCGGATCTTGAATTTCAACAACGATCAGCGCAGCGGTTTTGCGCTGACACTTGCGGTAATTTCGGCAAAATTCCCCCGATCACCCATATTTTTGGGAACCAAATATGGGGCGAAATGTTATCCACAGCACAAGTATTGGTGGGCGGGGCAAAATATGGCTGCATGTTCACCTGTATGCGAATTTACAATAAATGTGTTGAGAATGTGCGGTAAGTGTGAGTGCGGAAAGGTGCGATTCTCTCACGATGCAGGTACAGGCCCCGTTACGTCGGATCGAATGCATTCAGCCCGCCCGTGCGCAGCATGTAGCCACTGGACCGTACCGTTTCGACGGAAATACGTTCATCGAATGTGTCCGCAAATTTCTTACGGATTTTCGCGACATGGACATCAAATTTCCGATCACCATATCGCCACGGCCGAGATTCTACGGCGAGACTAAGCGCATCGCGGGTCACGATTTGCCCGTCCTGCGCGAATAATACCCGCATGATCTGAGCTTCCGCCGTCGTTAATCCGGCGCGCAGAGCGATATACGCTTCGACATCCCAGCTCACATCGTGAGGTTGTTCAACTGACGGCGTAGGGGTTGGTAGGCGTCGGTTCAGTCGTAAAGACAGCTCGCGCAGATTGCAGGGCCATGTGAGGACATCGATCGCACCCGCTTCAAACGCATCGGCACCCCATACCCCTTTCAGCTCTTGTATCGCGAGCACGACTCCGGGCTGCGCGTGGGTGGTGAGCGTGCTGATCAGCGGGGCCGGGTTGCTGTTCGCTTCGGTCATATCGACGAAAATGGCGTTAACGCTTTCGCTGTTGTGTAGCCAATGTTCGCAGGCGTCAAAGTCTATACATTCAAAGTCAAATTTTAGGATAACCGTAAATAAATAGTTCAGGGCGTTGCGCACCGAAGGTGACGTAGAGACGAGTAGGATCTTGGTCATTTATCGCGCTGCCCCAATGGGTTGACCGATGGATGTTCGGAAAAGGATAGCATTGCGGCGAGACGCGGAAAGGACACGATGAAAACGGCCATATACTAGGAAAGGGAGCGATGAATTGGATTATCCCTTTGTTGCACGAACCCGTGGGCGAAATCAAAGTCAGAGTTATGCGGCAATAATTGGGCCTGTTTGTCATGAAAAAGCCATACGTTCACTATTCTTTAACCTTCCACGCTATGTATATCCTTGCAGACTGCAGAACGCGTCTGAGAGAACCTCAAGAATAGGCGCTAGAAAATGGCAGACATACTTGAAATTGTTGCGCCAAAACGGCGTGCGCTCGCGGCGGCCAAACGGCTGGTCCATTTGCGCGACGAGGCGGTGCAGGATGAAAACATGCGCGCGGTGATCCTTCACGCGGCAGAAATTGTGGCCAAGTCGGGTGTTCTGTCCGCAGTCGCTGAGAGTGGTCAGAAACGGCAAGGTTTTGCCACATCTGACCTGCCGAGCTTGCATCCCGCCCGCCACCGGTTGAATTAATCCACCGCAGTTTATCTTGAGTTCATAAGCTGTTGTCCTTTCGCCATTCCTTGCGGCGGGCCAACCTATACTTAAGAGACATTGACAATTTTTGTGAGGTTGGCGGACAATCTTGGTATTCTAGTAGAGTTTCCAAGATTTGTTCACGAGGCTTCATCCCGCACCGACGTAGTAAAGGCGCATACGAAAGTGACAGAGTTTACAGATCCCCCCGTTTCCGAGGCCGCAATTCGCGTGATTACCGCATTCGCTGGCCGTGAATCCGCAACCGTGCAAGACATTCTGGCGTTGTCGCAGGCGCTTCCCGCCGCACTCGCCGGGCTCCAGCCCGCAGCCGCCAAGGCTGAAATCAGCAAGGTAGCAGCGCAGTTTACGACTGAAACCGCCATTCCCGCGGTGCCGGTTGCCGAGTCTTTTACCGATGATTCCGTCACCTGCCTGTGCTGCGGCCGATCCTTTACCATGCTCAAGCGTCACCTGCGCGCAGAGCACGGGTTGAGCGAGAGCGAATACCGGATCAAGTTCAATCTTGATGACGATCATCCCCTCGTCGCACCGAACTATTCTTTGCGCAAAGCGGATTATGCAAAGAAAGCCGGCCTTGGTCGCTATGCCCGCGACGAGGCGGTGCAGGCAAATCTTGGGTCGCAGCTGTAAAGTTCAAATGCCTTTCCTTTGCCACCGTTTTGTCCTGCGGAGCACCTAATCCCCCTCGATACATGTCTCTGAGGCAGTCGGTGCAGAAGCACGTCTGCCGAACCGGCCCCCGTGGTCGCGAGAATAGAGGCAGGACATATGGCAGCGACGACACAGCCGCGCGTATTTAAAAAAGTAGAAGTTATCGAAGGCGGTGGACATCACGGTGGCGGCTGGAAGGTCGCCTATGCTGATTTCATGACCGCGATGATGGCGTTCTTTCTGCTGATGTGGATTCTCTCGAGCGCGGACGAGCAAAAGCTACGCGGGATTGCCGAATACTTTACCAATGCGACCCTGCCCGGCGGCAGTGGTGTGTTGGACGGCGCGACCTTGGGGCCACCCGGTACATTGACCGCCTCGAATGGGGCAATTGTGGCCCGTGGCAGCGAGCTTGGGAAAATCGACGATCCGGCCTCGGCCAAGTGGGAAATCCGCGACGAAACCGCGACGTCGGTGCCAGATGAGACGCAGATCGGCTCCGAAGACGGTGCCCATGAAAACCCCGCCGCGGCCAATGTTGCCAGCGCGTCGCAAACCGCATCCGACGGGTCAAAATCGGCTGGCGATGCGACCATTGATAATGTGCACGCATTGGACAATGAAAAGTTCAAAAAGCTGGAGCAGGATATCTTGCAGGCGATGCAGGAGAATCCCGACCTTGATCCGCTGAAGAAAAACCTGATTTTCCAGCAAACACCCGAAGGCTTGCAGATCCAGATCATCGATCAGGAAGGGCAACCGATGTTCTATAGTGGCCGCGCCGAAATGCAGGGTGCTACAGATCAGCTGCTCGCGAATTTGGGTAAGTCTTTGGCGCGCCTGCCGAATAAAATCACGCTGTCAGGGCACACCGATGCTGTCCGCTTTGCCAATAGCCAGAAATACGACAACTGGGATCTGTCCTCGGACCGTGCCAACGCCACGCGCCGTGTTTTCGAAGCCTCGGGCGTCGCACGTGATCGTATCATCCGCGTGTCGGGCCTTGCCGATACCGCGCCGCTGGTGCCCGAAAATCCGACCGACGCGTCTAACCGTCGGATCACGGTGTCGGTTCAATATCAGAAGGTCGAGGACTATGCCGGCGATGACGTAGCCCCGACGCAGATTGATGCGGCGACACCGCCAGCCGAGACCGGCGAGAAGCTATATAAGGCGTCGATCCCTGCGCCCGTAGCACCACAAAACAGCGGCGAGGTGCAACGGGTCGCACAGAACGTCGAGCCTGTGGCGGCACCTTTGAAGGATGATGTATTCTTGAACCTGCGCAACGCGCTGCGGTGATCAGGCTCTGATCAATTCGCCCAAGGTGGGGACCCGTCGGCTGGCAAAGATCGGCCGGCGGGATCGTTCGACCGAGCGGCGCAGGAACTCTGGCAGTATGGGGTTTGCTTCTTCATTCACCATCGTGCCGCGCGGTGCAGCGACCACGGGGTCGGAAGTCGGGATATCGAGGCCGAGCATCTTGGCAGGGTCCAGCCCTTCTTCCAGCGCGTAGTTGTAGTTCACGGCGTAATCGACCGCTTCTTCCAGCACCACCGGGTCCGATGCGACCAGCGCCATCAAGCGGCGTTCGTCGGAATATAGGAATTGCTTGGTCTTGAAGCCGTCGACCTCGGGGACAAAGCAGGTGTTTTCGCGGCGCAGCTTCAGCAGCTTGACCAAACGATCCGGCATCAAGTGGCGTTCATCGCGGCGAAACACGATCATGCTGCAGGTCCCAAAGCTGGACAGGCACGCCGCGAGGCAAATGTGATCCGGCCAGCCCGAGAATGCGAATTTCACATCGTCCGCATCAATCAGGACAATCATTGTGGTTTCAACATCCGAGATCACGGCACTCTCCAGCTTATTCTGAGGTTTACCTTAGTCACACCATGGAAAGATAGCAATTGGTCTTGAACGAGAAATTTTTAAACTTGGAAGAAGATGAACTGTTCTTGAGATTTCAATGAAAATGCCTAAAGTGCTTGGAAACTTGCAAGTGGAAAACAAATGACGATTATTCTGGGCTTCGTGGTCGTGATGGGCATGGTCTTTGGGGGGTATATGCTCTCTGGCGGCGACATGGGCATCATCACCCACGCGCTACCGTTCGAAGGTATGATGATCGGCGGTGCCGCGCTTGGCTCGTTTATTGCGGCGAACTCCTTTGCCAATATCGCGGGGGCAGGGCGCGCGCTGGTCAAGGCATTCAAGGGCCCCAAGTGGAATTCGGGCGACTATGTGGACCTGCTGAATCTCATGTATACGTTGGCCCGCAAGTACCAGCAAAATGGCATGCTCGCGCTGGATGAACATATTGAAAACCCGCAAGAAAGTTCGATCTTTTCGCAGTATCCCAAGTTGCAGAAAGACCACTTTGCCATTGATCTGATCACCGATAGTTTCCGTATGCTGGCGATGCAGTTCGATGACCCGTATCAGGCGGAAGATGTCATTAACCGCAAGCTGAAAAAGCACCACCACGAAGCTTTGGTGGCCCCCCACGGGCTGACCACTGTCTCCGACGCGCTACCCGCCATCGGGATTGTTGCGGCGGTTTTGGGTGTGATCAAGACGATGTCGTCGATCGACAAGCCGCCTGCGGTTCTGGGGGCGATGATCGGCGGCGCGTTGGTCGGGACATTCCTTGGGGTTTTCCTTGCCTATCTTTTCGTCTCTCCGGTCGCCAACCGTCTGCAAGCCATCGAAGAGCAAGACGGCATTTATTACGCCGTGATCCGCGACATCTTTATCGCGATCCTGCATGGCCATTCGCCCGCGATCTGCACCGAGATCGGGCGCGGTAACATTCCGACCAGCCTGCAGCCCAGCTTTTACGAGATGGAAGAGGCCCGCAAACAGATGCCAGAGGCCGCATAACCCATGGCCGGACGCCGTCAGATCGCTGCGCTTAAGCTGATCAACACCATCCGGCAACACGAGCTGGATGCGATCGGGGCACAGCTTTCGGGTCTGCGGGCACAGCAAACATCGCTGACGGAACAAAGTGCGGCGCTGACCCAGCGGGCGATTGCTGAACATACGGGCAGCACCTTGGAAACCCAAGCCTATTTGCCCGCCTACCTATCCTCGGTTGACCGGCAACAACGTGGCTTGGCGGCGGAGGGGGATGCGCTGTCAGGGCAGATCGACACGCTAGAGGATGCGCTTTTTGCGCAGTTCCGCGCGCTTAAGACCACGCAAACTGTGCTGTCGAAAGCGCAAACCGAGGCGAAAGCCGATGCCGACAGGGCAGAACAGGCCGCACTAGACGATGCGTCCCGCGCGCTGTTTGCATTGCAGCGTCGGTAACGCTCTTTGCCTTAGCGCCCACTGCTGAATTTTGATACCACACCCAGCGAATTCTTGTTCTCTACATTCCGGATGACAAGCACGCAGACCGGCCAGCCTGAGGGCATCAAACCTTGCGAGGTTGGCACCGCCATGACGCTGGCCGACCCGTCGTTGATGGCAAAGGTCAGCACGACATCCGCCTGAGATGTCGCGACTGATTTTGCGAGATCCACAGTATCGTCAAAGGTCACGATACTTTCGGTTTCAAGCCAGCTGGCAACATCCGGGTGATCGACCGCCGCGATGGTCAGCGGTTGTGCGGGATTGCCGATGGGTTCGGCACAGGTGGCGAACCATGCCCGCAGCTGAGCCACAGCGGTGGATGCGCTGCCCGCCGCGCTGTGATCCGTGTCCGAGGCAGCTTCGATCACACAGACCGCCGCATCCGCAATCGCGCCCGCGCCGATCAACTGCGAAAGCGTGTCGCGTTCGTTCTGGGTGATCCATTTATTCAGCAACGGCGCGCCGACGATTTCGACACCTGCGGCCAGACGTCCGACGTCGGCTTTGCCAAGCTCGAACTCCGGCCCGTATCCCGCACGCGTGATCTGTTGCACCAGATGTTCCGCGGCGGTCTTTTTGATGACAGACGGCGTCTTGCGGGCCTGTTGCTCCAATGCGGCAGAAAAGGCCGTTGGCGGGGCGACTTGCACGGGCGTATCGGGTGCTGGCGCGTCCTCCTGCGCGAGACGGGGGAGGGAGATGATAATTTCTGTCCCCACGTCTTCGCGGCTGAAGAATGTAATCTGCCCCTGATGGTGATCGATGATGACTTTGGCGATGGTCAACCCCAGCCCCGTGCCCCCCTTGGACCGGCTGTCAGAACTGTCGCCTTGGGTGAATTTTTCAAACACCGACGCCTGCGCGGCAGCCTGAATGCCGGTGCCGAAGTCGCGGATCGAAATGCGCAGCTGATCCCCGACCGCGTGCAGGGCGATCAGGATCTCCCCGCCGTGTTCCGAAAACTTCACCGCGTTGGACAAGAGGTTATCCAGCACCTGCACCAAGCGTTTGGAGTCGCCATAGGTAAGCAATACATCGTCATCGGGCGTATCGACACGGCGCAGTGATACGCCTGCGCGTTCGGCATAAAGCTGGTTCGGCACCAGCGCCGTATTCAGCGTCTCGGACAGGTTCAGCGTCTTCATCCGGAAATCAAGCGTGCCGGTTTCGATTTTCTCCATATCCAGAATACTGTTGATCAGCAGGATCAGCCGGTCACAGCTTGAGGCGGCGATGGTGATGAGCCCCTTCATCTTGTCAGGCAACTGCCCCGTGGCACCTGACAGCACAAGCCCCAAGGCCCCTTTGATAGAGGTTAGCGGCGTGCGCAATTCATGGCTGACGGTGGACAGGAATTCGGTCTTTGCTTTTTCGGCCACCTTGCGCTGCGACACATCGCGGTAAATCGCGATGAACCGCGGTTCGTCCTGGGCGGGGCAGACATATTCAAGGCTGATGTCGTAGGTGATGCCTGATTTCGCCTCGACCTCCCAGGTGACGCGCCGCTCTGGCCCTTTGATAAGGCCGGCGCAGCGTTCGCGCAGACTGTCATAATCCCGTTTGCCAATCAGGTCGGACAGGCTCTTGCCGCGCCAGTCGTCGCTTTCATCATGTCGCATCAGGTGTCGTGCGACCGATGCATTGGCATACATCACCGCATAGGTTTGCGGCTGGAAGACAACAACATGGTCCTGCAACAGTTCCAATGTGTTGTTGAACCGCGCCTCTGACACGCCTTCGCGGGTCTTGGTCATATCCGAAGCGACAATCGCGATCTCGCGCAGCTGTTTTTCGCCGTCGGTGATCGGAATAAAGCTACATTGCAGCCAGACCGCCTTGCCGTCGGTTTTATGCAGAACGATGGTGCCTTTCCACGGGGTGCCCGACATCATGGCGGGCAAGACATCGCCCGTCAGCACACCGCGATTGCCGGCATCCATGACATCAACCAACGGCGTGCTGATCAGCGCCTCGCGGGACCGGCCGCTGGCCTGGACAAACTGGTCGTTCACATGGGTGATCGCGCCGTTCTGGTTCAGCATGCAGAACACGGTATGGGCCTCTACCGCGTTGCGATAAAATTGCTTGGACCGAACTTCCGACTTCAGCACATCCTTGCGGGCATGGGCCTGTCGCGCGTTTTCGCGCAGTTGGAAAATCAGGAACAACAGCGAAAACACGATCAGCAGCAGCGTGCCCAACACCAGCCACTTGTAGGTTGATGCAATGCGCAAGGCGGAACGCTGCAGGTAATTCTCGTAGGGGCGTGCGCGCAAAGAGATCAGCAGCTCGTGCACCGATTGATAATTTTGCGGGGGCAGCCAGACGGTGCCACCGGCGGCAATCGCCTCTGGGCTGCCGGTATCCTGACCCAGCAGGGTGTCGACAAGAATGGTTAACGCCGCCTGCGGCACACCGGGGATCGTCCCCAGCACCCAATCGGGATACAACATGGTACTGGCCCAGAACGGATAGCCTGGATGATCGACAGGGGACACGGGGCGGAAATCGTTCATATCGATCACGCCGTCGCGGGCCAGCGCTTCGAGCACACCGGCGCGCACGACGCCGACATCCACCAGACCGGCTTGCACGGCATAGACGACCTCGCGTTGGTTCCCGCCCGAGAACAGCGCGCGGGACGCGATATCGTCGATATCCAGCCGGTACTTGCGAAACTCTTGCAGCGCGAGCTTCCAGCCGGTCATTTCATCGGCCGACACCCCCATGATGCTGCGACCCGCGATATCCGGGATGGCGCGAATATCGCTGTTAGCGGTGGTGAAGACGACGACGCTGGTTTTATCATAGACCTGTCCCTCCCACATCTGGGCGACAGAGAGCAGCGGGCGGGCGTTGCTTTCGACCTCTGCCACGACAAAGGCCGCGGGATCGACAAGGAAGAAATCCAGCGCGCCTTGCGAGATTTTATTGATCATTGTGGCGTCGGTGTAAGGCGCGATCTTGAAACGGTAGTTCAGTTCTGCGCCCTGTGCGGCGGTGTTCAGCGCGGCGGCCATTGGCAACCAGCTGTCCAGCGCGCGGGTGATCCCTTCGGACGCGAGAATACCGATGGTGATGTCACGGGGCGCATCCATCGTGTCGGCCTGCTGACCAGCCGCCGGTTGCAATGCACCGATCAGGGCGATAGCGGCACCCAAAAGCGTTTGACGCAGCTTGCCCCATGCCTGTTTCACGATTTTAGCGCCCGCCATATTCTCTTTCTGGTTCATCTCGTCGCTTTGCGGAGACCGGAAAGCATAGTCAAAGCCCGCCTCCTGCTATCAAACATCACAACGTCAAACCACTTGTAAAAGCATCCAAAGCGATCGATTCCATTGCGCCCCCGCGGCATATGCTGCGGAGCATGGCAACTTGGATGTCGTCTGGTGCTGTCCTTTCACTACTGCTCTAACTGCGTTTTTTGCTGCGCCTCGTTGATCGGGCGCTTTTTGCAGTTGCGAAAAGGCTAGGCGGGGCGGGCTTTTTTGGCAATGGTAAACTCCGTTTCTGCCTGCAGGGCAGGGTGAATAGTGCCAGTGCAGCAGCAGGTATCTATCCTTTGGGATAGCGCCATAGCCACAAGCTGTTTTGGACTACCCGCCTAGGCCCGCGACGGCCTTGGGATTTAGCGTTAATTTCATCTTAACAGCCACCAAACACAGGCTGCAACAAATCCAAGGTGAAGACGATGGCAAACGCAACATTCCTAGAACTGGCCCAGATCGCCAACAACTCCTCCCTGCGCGAGGCGGTTTTGGGTGCAGTACTTGGCATCCATGTTTCGGGAAACATGTCCGACACCGTCTTGGACATCACGGCCGACAGCACCGCGCTTAAACTCGCGGCGGACCGGATGCGCTGCGCCCGCTATGTCATGCCGACAGATGCGGACCCGACGCAGGCCATCCAGATCAACGCTGGCTTCTCTCATGTGCAGGACGTCTGGGCCACGCCCCAGGCTGCACAACCCGACCTGACCCAGGAGACAATGACCATCGCCACGCCTGACTTTATCGTGGTACCCTCCGACACGCATATCGTCGTCAATAATTTTGACGTCGCCCGCGGCGATGCGATCACCTTCCTGGGTCAGTTTTCTTCCCGCGCCGATCTGCGCGCTGCCATGTGCCTGACCGGGTCCCGCGATGTGCGCGACGGTGACGTCATCATCACGATGGAAAACGGGGCCCGCGCGGTCTTTGTTGGTGCCGCTGTCCAGGCCGAAGATCTGATCGACGCTGTGTTTGATTTTTCTGCCGAAGGGCAGACAGCCTTCAAACTGGCCGACGCGCTGAACAACGCGACCTCGGCCGAGATCGACGCCTTTGTGACCGCCCTTGGCACCGATGAATTCGACCGCGCCTTTGGCGTCGGCAGCGCTGCGGTATTGCTTGCAAACCTCGACACCCCTGCCGCGACGCGTCTGTTGAATGTGCTCGAGGCGGAAGAACTGGACGAGCTGCTGCACAATGTCGGTGCGGGCACGCTCAAGCTGCTGCTCGAAGAGCTGACGCTGACGGAACTTGTGAACTTCCTGAGCGGCGTGAACGAGACGGTGGTCGGCGCGATGGCAGACCACATGGGAGCCACAACAATAGATGCCCTTTTGTGGGGCAAAAGCCCGGCAACGAAAGGAGGTATGCGTCAAAGTTAACTGGTTTGCCCTGTCAAGGCGGCATGCCTCGCCGCTGCCAGGGCCCGAGAAAGCACCGTGTTCGACCCGATATGATTTGAAAGGATTTAACAGCAGACGGGCATCGAATGCGGCGCTTTCCCTTTTTCGTGAACCCTCAACGCGCGAATTTCCGCGGGGCAGAGTTCATCAGCTTAATCGATTTTCGGGCCTGCTCCGGCCCTTACTACTTTGCCCTGTGGACCGGCCAAGGTGCCGGCCACGGGGGCTTTTTGCGTTTTCGAAGATGTAAGCCGGCGACATCAAACCGCCCCACCAGGGCCTAAAGCCGGACGAGGTGATTGTCCCACATCAGTGGTTTCTCAGGGCTCAACCTGCCAGAGAGGCGCTGAACGATACCGGTACCGCTGGTCACGATAAAATCACCCGGTGCCGCTGCAACACCGCAGACATCGGTAAGCGCGATACTACGGGTATTTGACGCGGTTGCCGCGTCAAATACCTGCACCAAACCGGCACGGGGCGAGGTTACGGCAATCTCGGACCCGTCGTCCGACAGGGCAATACTGCCGATGTACCCGTGCATATCTTCGGCACCGTCCAGCAAGAGCGGTGTCTCTCCTTGCTGATGCAGCCCGACAAGCGCGGGGGCATCGCCGTCGCCTTGCCATTGCATCCCGAAAGCGACACGCCCGTCGGACCCTACGGCCAGATGCCGGATCGAGTTGCGGTGCATGTCATGGGGCAGTTCTATCTGCTCTAGAATACGACGGTCGTTGATGTAGGTGAGGTTGGGCCGCATGGTGGGGATATTCAACTTGGCGCGCCCTGAATCGGGATGCGTATCAATCCCGCCGTTCGCCACGACCAGCGTGTCGCCACCGGGCAGACGTTTTATGTCATGGGGGCCGACTCCGCCGCTGGCAAATTCATCGACGCGTACATAGCCAAGCGCCACGTCCCAGACACCAATGCGCCCGATGCCGTTGGCATAGTCATTTTCGGTCGTGTAAAGCAGGCTCCCGTCGGCGGAAAAAGCCCCGTGCCCGTAGAAATGCCGCCCCTCGGGCGCGTGCAGCGTGGCCTTGACCCGCCCCGACATGCAGTCGATCACCAGTGCGAAATTGCCGGGGCGCCGTGCAAAGGCGACAGCTTGCGGCCTGGATGGATGCGCCGCCGCCGCGTGGCCGCGACCGGGCAGGGGGATTTCGAATACCACCTCAAGCGCCGCGTCGATGCCGCAGAGCACAAAGCTGCCATCGCGCAGACCGGCAGCGGCAAGATAGGCCGGCCCACCTGCATCGGCCCAAGTAGGGGCGGGCACCAATCCTGATGCCAGCATCCCTGCAATGAAATGGCGGCGGTTGGTCATGGGATCAATCTCCGTCTAATGCGTTAAAGCCCGAAGCGACGCCCAAATGCGGGCCCAGATCTTGGCGGGCCACATCGCGGATCGCGGCAACAGACTGCTGCAACACCTCTACACGCAGACGGGATTGCGGCTTGGCCGTTCCAGCGAACACAGGGTCGTCCAGGTCGGCAGCGATTGCCAGCGCCTCGTCAAACCGGTCGTCAAAGGCGGCCACCACGGCCACGTCATCCGCCGCCAACCGCTCCGCCAGATCCTGCAGAGAGGTGAGCGCGACCACGACATTGCGCAAAGACCGCCCCGATCGTCGCGTCTCTGCCCGATTGGGGCGCGGGCGGTCAAAGCTGCCCATGGGGCGTCCGATGCGGGTGTCGGCGGTAAACTCCAACCCGAGGTTCAGCGCCTTGAAAAGCTCTTGCGCCGCTTCCTCGGTGCTGCGGTAGGGGCCTCCTTCGGCGGGGGTGGCAACGGCTTCGGCATAGCCAGAGGTCCAGCCGTCCAGAATGGCTTGGGACTGCGTGGCGATATCGGCAGTTACCGTCTGCACCAAAGCGCAGCGATAGCCGGCATCGCCCATCGTGCTGATCTGATCGTCATACAGCAGGAATTCGAGCGCATAAAAACCGCGCCCCGCGATGGAGACATCGGCATAGGCCTGCGGGTCACGGCCCACGGGATCGGCATCCGTGATCAGCCCCGCGAGCGTTTTGGGTGTGGCCCCACGGCTGTCGGGCCAGAAGGCCAGCGCAAAGGCGCGGTTGTCGGTCTCGGACGGGCCAAAACGCAGATGGCTCACCGCGATCCACGCATCAAAGGCATCGTGGTAGGCATCGCGCAACGCGGCGTCATCGGGGGCGCAATTCTGCTGGGCCACGGCGGCCAGTGCGTCCGTACGCTCTGCCAGTGTGGTATAGCGGGGCAGGATGTGATGATCGACCACATCGCGCAATATGGCAGGGGTCACCTCGGCCGCAGCACCCAATGGTGCGCATAAAAGACCAAGGGCGAGGACCAGTTTTTTCATGTTATAAACTTTCCAGATAGTGGATCAAAGCATCACGGTCTGCGGGTGGCATGTCAATGACGCGGTTCTTGGCGGGCTCGGCCTCTCCGCCATGCCAAAGCACGGCTTCCAGCAGTGACCGCGCGCGCCCGTCGTGCAGGAATTGCGTGTGTCCCGATACGGTTTCGGTCATCCCAATCCCCCACAGCGGCGCAGTGCGCCATTCGGTGCCCGTGGCGCGGGCCTCGGGCCGGTGATCGGCCAAACCTTCGCCCATGTCATGCAGCAGCATATCGGTATAGGGCCAGATCAGCTGAAAGCTTTGCTCTGGCTGGTCCTTCAGACGATGGGTGACAAAGCTGGGCTGGTGGCAGTCGGCGCAGCCCGTTTCATGGAACACCTGTTTGCCGCGCAGCACCTCGGGTGTGTCCGCGTCTCGCCGGGCGGGCACGGCAAGGTTGCGGCTGTAGAAGGTGACCAGATCCAGCCCTTCGGCGTCAATCTCGAACCCGCGCACGTCACCGGCCCCATGAGGCGCGTTTACGCAGGCATCCTGAATGATCGAACAATCGCCAAACGGATCGCCGAAGATCGGGTTAGAGATGCCGATATCGCCCGCAAAGGCCCCCGCGGATTGTTCGCGGATCGTGGGCATCCCGGCCTTGAGCCCGAAACGGCCCAGCATCGGCATGTTGTATTCCTGCGACCAGACGATATTGGCGCGGCCCGAAATACCGTCACTATCCGCGTCATTAGGGTCTGCCAGCGCCAGAATATCCGCGGCAGGGATCGCTTCGAGAAGCCCAAGCCCGATCATCTGCGGCGTCACACGGGGCGACAGCATCGCGTCGGGGTGCAGCGGACCATAGCCAAGATCAGCCGCGGTGTATGTCGGTTGCCGCAAGGACACGACCTGCCCGCCCGACAGGGTCACGGGGACTTCGGTATAATCGATCTGCAAGCGGTACTCGGCACGATGCCCCGAGACGGCGAAATCCTGCATTTGCGTGCCGTAGGTGGGTTCGGCGAGCGTGGCCAGATACCCTTCGATCTCTTTGATATTGCCGGCGTCTTCATTGCCCGGAATAGACACGCGCAGGAACATGGAAATCGCGCTGTCGTCGGGGCCCTCGGGCGGGTGGCCGCGCCCGTCCTTGATGTGGCAGCTTTGGCACGACCGCGCGTTGAACAATGGCCCCAACCCGTCAGAGGCCAGCGTCGACGAAGGCGACGACACCCACAGCTTGCGAAACAGCCCATTGCCCAGCTTGAAGGTCAGCTCGTCCTCGAACGACATATTGCCCGAGGCCTGCGAGAACGCATCGGCGTTCATGCGCGGGCGTACGGTGGCCGCGCCGCCGCTGTTCACCTCGAACGGGCTGGGGGTGTCAAAACTGTCGGGTGGGGCGGTCACATCGGCGATACGGGCCGTTTCATCGGCGGTACGCGGGATGATATCCAGATGGGGTTCATCAAGCGGCCCGGCGTAGACCGGACCGCTCAATAGGGGCAGGGACATCACCAGGGCCCGAGGGATAAAAGACCGGAGGAAATGCATATTCTGCCCTATTTCGATATTAGAAGGGGATCACCAGCGATGCCCCGACAGCGGTAAAGTCGTTGCCGTCTACATCGTAGAAGCCGACGCCACCACCCAGCGACATATCATTCTCGAAGGTGTAGTCTACACCCACGGTGATCAAATCGTCGTAACCATTCGCGGTGTTGTCGATGCCGGTGTAGCTGGCAGAGTAGGCCCACGGCCCCTGAACGTAAGAACCGCCCAACGTCGCATAGGTGGAATCCTCGCCCGTGCCTGCGAACCCGTCGAAATAGGCCACTTCGGCGATCAGGTCGAAACCGTTGCCAAAGTCATGCGCCATCCCGATGACGGCCCCTTTTTCGTCGGATACATCGCTGTCACCCGCGGTCAGGAAACGCCCGCCAACCCAATAGGTCGTGTCGCCAACTTCTTGCGTGTACTGTAGCGCCACGTTGTTCAGCTTGCCGGTGTTCCCCGCGCCGCCGTCCGCGGTGGTGTTGCGGCCGCGTTTTGTCCCCAGCGAGTCGCTGAACGCCGTGTCATCCGCATAGAACAGCGCAAAGGACAGAACCCCGCCTGAGGCGGCGACAGGCATGTCGAATGTCGCACCGATCACTTCGGACAACTCATAGTCTTCGGCCAGCGATGTGCCGTAAAAGCCGGGGGCTGCGTCCCATGCAACAGCGAAGGTCGGGCTTACTTTACCGACGCTCAGCTCGCCTGCTGCCAGATCAAAGCGCAGGCCAAGTTCATTTACGTAAAGACCCAGATCGTCGAACTGACGGGTTTCGGCCGGGTCTGTGACGCTTTCCAGGGTCACTTCACCAAACAGCGTGATGCTGGTCGCAACACCGGCTTCGAATGCGAGCGACAGGCTGGCGTAGTTATCGGTCAACTCGCCTGCGGGATCATCGGAGTCGACGGTGCTGTCGACGCCGATTTCAAACTCACCGCCCCAGACAAATGCCTGTTCTTGGGCCAAAAGGGGAGTGGCACCGGTCAGCGCCAAAGCGCAACCGGCGAGAGCTAGTTTCTTCATTCTTGTTTACTTTCAGTGGGAGGAGGAACTCATGAAAACGGGGTATTATTCAAAAACGGCACCGGGGCTATCGAGGCTGTCGGAGCCTTCGATCGCCACGTCATCCACACCCAAGGTGGCGACAACGCGTTCGATGGTTTTGGTCTGTGCGATCAGGGCGTTCACGCCGCCCATCACCAAGGCTTCGCCGCCTTTGTTGTCGCGCGCCATCATCTGGTCATAGGACATGCCTGCTTCGGCGGCAGTCTTCATCTGGCCAAGCTTGCGCATGGTGGTCGACAGGTTCAGCTGCATTTCCGCATCCAGATCGGCGTTTTCGGCAGCGACCAGATCGGACAGCGACGGGCCGGAGACCAGCGTGCCGTCGGTACGCGCATAGGCACCGAGGTACACGTTCTGGATGCCCAGACCGTCGTAATAGTGGCTGTTGTGTGTGTTGTCCGAGAAGCAGTCATGCTCTTCTTCGGGGTCGTTCAGCATCAGACCAAGGCGCATGCGTTCGCCCGCGAGTTCACCATAAGACAGCGACCCCATGCCGGTCAGCATCGCCGAGATCGCGCCGTCTTCGTTGTCGGTCAGGTTGGTGCGCGCGGCACCGCCTTCGGCCCATTGTGCGACCATATATTCCAGATCGGTCACGATCAGGTCGGCAGCCGCCTTAAGGTACTGACCGCGGCGATCGCAGTTGTCGTTGGTGCAGTTCTCGCCTGCGGCGTAATCTGTCCAGTCACGCGCACCGGCACCGTGGTCGGTCCCGTTCAGATCCTGCCCCCAAAGCAGGAATTCAACCGCGTGGTAGCCCGAGGCGACGTTGGCTTCGTTCCCGTCGGCTTCGTGCAAGGTTTCGGCAAGGAAATCCGGAGTGATCGTGCTGGCGTCAACGTCGGTGCCTGACAGTGTGAAGGTCGGGTTCGCGATAACGTTCAGCGCCGCGGCGGCGTTTTCATCGGTGGCCCCGCCATAGGAGGCGTCAACATAGTCGATCAGACCTTCGTCCAGCGGCCAGGCGTTCAGCTTGCCTTCCCAGTCGTCAACGATGGGGTTGCCGAAACGGTAGGCTTCGGTCTGCTGGTAGGGGACGCGCGCTGCCAGCCACGCGGTGCGGGCGGCTTGCATCGTGTCGGCGGAGGGCTCTGCGATCAGGGCATCCACAGCGTCGACCAGCGCTTGGGCTGTGATCAGGCTGTCGCCGTAGGCGGCTTCGGCGATGTCGGCGTATGTGTCGATCACCTCGGACTTCTCTACCGCCAAAGCGGGGGAGGCCAAGGTCAATGCAAGCACAGAGGTCATCAAGCTGCGGGTCATACGTTCAGTTCCTTTTGACGGATCGCGCCTGCGGATGCTGTCGACAATTGCGGATCGACGGGCCGCGCCGGAGGCATGGAAATCATGCGCAATACCTGAACAGTATCGCGGGGAAGGTCAACCCGACAATTTTAGTAAGATAACTTTTTTGCCGCTCACGTTTTTGGCATCGCCCAAAAAATACGCGGTGATCCTAGGGGCTTACTATGTAAGGCGTGCGCCTTGCGGCAAAGTGGGGTCAGAGGCATTCAACCGATCAACGGCAAATCCTGCTGCGGTCTTGTACTGCGCCATATACTCGGCCCGTTCCTGAGGAGGGATCACGTCATCGATCTGGTCGAAGGCACCGCCACAGCGGTCGTTGACCATGTTCAGCAACCCGAAAGGACCAGCCCCGCGATTGCGCAGGATCAGCTCTGATATCGGTCCGCAATAAGCGTCGTCAAAACTGCGCAGCGCCGCGGGGGTTACCCCGTCTTGCAGGAAGCGCGCGCACAGATGGCGGGCGTCCATGATCGCCTGGCTCGCGCCGTTCGATCCTGTGGGATACATCGCATGGGCCGCGTCGCCGATCAGGGCAACAGGGCCGTCGACCCACGTGGGGATCGGGTCACGGTCGATCATCGGGTTCTCGTAAATCTCTGTCGCGCCGCGCAGCAGGGAGGGGACATCCAGCCAATCGTAAGTCCAACCGTCAAAGTGATGCGCGAAATCTGACAGCTCCGCCGGACGGTACCAACCGCTTTTGCGGTCTTCGGTCTCGTCCAGCGTAACCTCGGCGATCCAGTTGATGGTGGCATAGCCGTCGGCATCGGGGGCTGAAATGGGATAGATCACCATGCGCTGACGGTGATCACCAAGCCCGACAAACGAAGACCCCGTGCGCACCGGTTTTGCCCGCGAGGTGCCGCGCCACATCAAAGCACCACCCCAGTGGATCGGCGGCTGATCGGGATGCATCTGCGCACGCACGGCGGAATGTATCCCGTCGGCACCGATCAGCAGGGTGCCCTCGGCGCGTGTCTGTGACCCGTCGGTACGGGCGACATGCGCGGTCACGCCACCCGCTGGCCCGTGGGTGTATCCGGTGATCTTGGCACCAAGCTGCACGGCCTCGGCACCAGCGCGATCCACCAGCGTTTGATACAGCAGCATATGCAGCTGGCCCCGATGCGCGGCATATTGCGGCCAGCGATAGCCTGCGTCGGTGCCGCGCGGCTCTGCGTAAATCTCTTGCCCCTTCTGCCCGACCAGCGCCCATTCCTTTGCGGGCACGCCGATTTCGTCAAGCTGCGCTTGGGTCAACCCCAGATCAAAGAGCTCGCGCACGGCATTAGGCTGGATGTTGATCCCCACACCCAGCGGTTTCAAGCTGCGCACCTGTTCATAAACGGTGCAGCGCAGGCCAAGCTGGTGCAGCGAAAGCGCCAGTGCTAGGCCGCCGATACCGCCGCCTGCGATCAGGATATGGGGTTGGGTCATGGTGCAGTTCCGCTTTCGACTAGGGGCATTTCGTTGTGCGACGAACGTCCTATATCGTGGTGCGGAAATCAATGGGATGTCTGGGAAAGCGGGGCACATCCCGGATCGCCGGAGCGCGAGGCGCTGCAACGGCAGATGGCTCGTGGGGGCCGGAAGCGCAAAGGACCGTTTAGGCGGATTCCAACGCGGATTGTTCGGCAATCAACGCTTCGGAGGATTTCAGGAAGTCGTCCAGACCAAAGATAATCTCGGTCGGGCAGTTGGCGATCTTGCCCTTGGGGCCATCCAGATGCGCGTCAATCGCAAGCTCGTTGTCGCGCGCCACGGTACCCAGATCGTCGAACCCCAAAGAACCGGCCGTGCCTGCGATCTGGTGCAGAATGGTACGGGCTTCAGCGAGGTTATCGTTGATCTCTTGCAGCGTGCTGCCTTCCCAGGCGGCAAGCGCGTGCTCGGCCAGCGCACGCTGGCGCTGCTCTAGCATATCGAGGAACCGCGCGCGAATACGCTCGATCCCCGGTAACTCCAGCTTCTTGTGCATCACGCTGTTCTCCCCACATTCCAGAAGTCGTTCTGGACCTTCTGGTAGTTGGCTGTCGCTTCTTCGGCAGAGGCATGCGCCTCTGACAGCGCATCCATGACCGAGGAATTTGTCTTCCACATCAACCGCACCGCCTTGCCGGCGCAAATACGTGGGTTGATGTGTTGACCACGGTTATCGAACAATTCGGTTTTTGCCAGCGAAATGTTGATATTATTTGCCAAAAGCTTGGGATCAGGGCGCCAGCCGCTTTCTGTGATGCACACAAACGTGCCGCCGCCTGCGTAAGACATGAGGAACTGGCAGCCTTCCAGCGTATCCGAAATGATCTCTCCGACATCGCTGAGCATGCTGCAGAATTCGAAGTTCGACATGTTTTCATGGAAGATTTCGACATCACGGATGTTGAAGGCAAAACAGATCGACCCGAACAGGTCGCTGCGCGACAATTGCTGCACATAGTTCTCAAGCGCCATGAACTCGATCAGGTTGTTCACATCATGGATCGCCATCGGCTCGTGCAATTGCACGGCGCGTTCGGGCCGACCGTCGTGATGGGTAACCGCCTTGGCCGCGAACACTTTGCTCGTGCGGGTCGCCAACCCTTCAACCGCGCGTTCAACCAGCGACAGCCGCGCCTTAAGCTCGGTCATTTCGAACGGCTTGGTCACATAGTCGGTCGCACCGGCAGAGAAGGCGGCGTCGATATAGGATTTTTCGGACATCGCGGTCAGCATCAGGATCGGCGCATCCATATATTGCTTCATCGCACGGATCTGGCTGGCCAGCTGGATACCGTCGGTGACCGGCATCTGAATATCCAGAAGGAAGCTGTCGAACGGGGCGCGGGCGTTGTCCTTGATCGCCTCAAGTGCATCGGCAGCGCATTCGGCAGTGACCAGTGTATGGTCTGTCATGCCTTCAATGAAATGCGACAAAAGCTCTAGGATGATTGGGTCGTCATCTACCGCAAGAATTTTCATTTGTTTGCCTTACTACTTGTCCGTAACAGCTCGGTATGGCTGTTTCTGTTGCTTTCTATCTGATGGCGAAACTTGTCATAATTGGGGCGATCTCGGTTAAATACTTAGGCATTTAGGCTAATTAGATGTTCGTTTGAGCAGTTGAATAGACGAAAGGGACCATTCGATGACGCCGGCGCAGAGCAAGAAAAATAAAGCCGATTCAACGATTTTCGGCACAACGCCAGAGGGTGAAAAGATCGTCCGGCATCAGATCAGCAACGGCGGTACGTCGATTTCCGTTTTGTCTTGGGGGGCAACGATTCAAGAGCTTCGCGTCATGGGGGAATCGCATTCGCTGCTACTGGGCGGGCGCGACGTGGCTGCCTACCTTGGCAACATGCAGTACTTTGGCGCGGTGGTCGGCCCGGTCGCCAATCGCATCGCGGGCGCAGAGATGGAGATTGGGGGCATCCGGCATCAGCTTGATCAAAACGAAGCAGGGCGGACCACGCTGCACAGCGGCGTCGCGGGGTATTCCGGCCGGAACTGGCGCTTTACCAATGTCACCCCCACGCGCTGCCGGATTGAGCTGCACCACCCCGACGGGTTGGGCGGGATTCCCGGAAATATTAACGCGTCAGTTACATACACGATTGATAATGCGGGACATCTAGAGATTGATATGACGGGCGCGGGGGATCAACCGACCTATTTCAATCCCGCCTTTCATGGCTATTGGAACCTATCAGGATCGGCGGATCTGTCGGATCACCGCCTGATGGTGCCCGCGACCAGCTACCTTCCTGTGGATGACGCTCAACTCCCGTTAGGCGCGCCCGTCGCGGTAGCGGGCAGCGATTTCGACTATCGCAATGCGCGCGCCATCGGGCCGGTGCTGGATCACAACTTTTGCCTTTCCCAAGGCGGGGACCAGATGGTGCTTGCGTGCCGGTTAAGCACTCAACGTCTACAGTTGGATGTGTTGACAGATCAACCTGGGGTGCAGCTCTATAACGGCGCGCATATTGATACAGGTGCGGATCTGGGCGTCGACGGGGGCAGCTATGGGCCACACGCAGGGCTCGCGATCGAGCCGCAGTTCTGGCCCGATACCCCGCACCACCCCGAGTATCCCGATTGTTTGCTGCTGCCGGAAAAGCCCGTGCGCTACCGATCCCGGTTCGAGCTGCGCCGCATTTGACAGCTTTACCGTGGTAACCTCACGTTTTTTTGGGGCAGGGTCGAATTGACACTTGGTCCAAGATGTATCAGTGCGCTATATAATAAGGTAAACATATTAAAAGCGGACAAGACATGCGTACCAAGATCAACCCTGACAGCTTTGGTTTCCTTATCAGCGACATCGGCAGGCTCAGCCGTGGCGTGTTCGAGCGCGAGATCGAAGCCGCCGAGCTTCCTGTGACGGCGGCAGAGGCACGGGTGCTGGCGCATATGGCGCGCTGCGGGGCGACGCGCCAGCATCGGCTGGCTGAAAGTCTTGGCATGACGCCGATGAGCCTCACGGGGTTTCTGGACCGTCTGGAAGCGGCAGAGCTGATTGCCCGTACCGCAGACCCGAATGACCGCCGCGCCAAGATCGCGTCCCTGACCCCGCGAGCCAATGACATCCTGTCGCAGATCGCACAGGCCGGTGCACGGGTAGAGACGATCATTTCGGAAGGATTGACGCCAGAGCAGTGGCAGACCTTCCGCGCCACGGCCCTGACCCTGCGACAGAACCTGTCGGCGTCCCGCGGGGCGACGTGCAAATCCGAGGCCGCCGAATGACAACGCCCATTATGTCAGAACGGCGGGTCAGTCTGATCGGCGCGCTTTTGGTGGCCATCGGACCTGTGTCGATGGCCTTGTATACGCCCGCGATGACAGAGCTGGTGCGCGTCTTTGACACCACGGAATCCGCAATCAAGCTGACGCTGACGCTTTATTTCGGGGGCTTCGCCTGTGCGCAGCTGATCGCGGGGCCGCTGTCGGATGCACTTGGACGGCGGCCGATCACGATTGCCTTTATGGCGCTTTATTGTGTGGCCAGTGTCGCTGCGACCCTGTCGCCCACGGTAGAGGTTCTGATGGGCGCGCGTTTCCTGCAAGGCATCGGGGCCTCCGCGGGGATCGCGATCTCGCGGGCATTGGTGCGGGATTTGTTCACCGATGACCGGTCGTCGCGGATCATGAACCTGATCGGGATTATTCTAGCCCTTGGTCCGGCGCTGGCCCCGACCATCGGGGGGCTGATGCTGCCGGTGTTTGGTTGGCAGTCGATTTTCTTGCTGATGACCGTGATCGGTTTCCTCGTGATCTGGGTCGCGCTTTTTTCCATGAAAGAAACCGTGACCGCAGACCCCTCGCGCCTGAATTTCAAGGCGCTTGGCCGGACCTACAAGGCTTTGCTCAGCAATCCGCAGTTCCTATCCGCCGCTTTGGTGATGGGCGGTGCACTTGGGGCGCTCTATGCGCAGGCGACGTTCCTGCCGTTTATTTTGATGGACGAGGTCGGGCTGACGCCTGCGCAATTCGGGGCGTCGATGTTGGCGCAATCGGGCAGCTTCTTTACCGCGTCCTTGTTGGTGCGCCAGCTGATGGGCCGGTTTTCGGCAGACCGGCTGGTCGGGCCGGGGCTGGTGTTCGTGGCCTTGGGCAGTCTGGGGACGTTAACCCTGCTGCTTTGGCCGCCGAGCTTTCTGCATGTGATGGTGCCGGTCGCGACCTATTCTTTCGGGATTGCCTTTGTGATGCCTGCCATGTCCACCGCGGCACTTGCCCCCTTTGGGCGGGCTGCGGGGGCGGCGGCGTCGATGCTGGGCTTTATCCAGATGGGGTCCGGTTTGCTGGTCGGGTCGCTTGGTGCCTTGATGGGCAATGCGCTTTTGGCTATGGCGACCTTGATCCCGATGATGGGCGCGGTAGCTTGCGTGTCGTTTCTGGTTTATCGCAAGATCCAGCCTCGGCCCGCAGCCGCTGCACCGGCAGAAACCCGTGCCACCTGCGGGCCCAAGGTGACGGCGCCTTCGCCCGTGTCGGCACCGGAAAAATAGGGCAATTTGTCCGCCCCATCCACAGCACCCCGTGGTGGTGCTTTCGATTTGAACTAAAAGACAGGATCGTCAGAATGTACTCCTTGATCTCCGGGCTGCGCTGCGCCGCCCTTGCAACGGCTATTTGTGTGGTGTCTGTCCCCGCAACGGCGCAGCAGGGCGATCGCCCGCCCGCTGCCGTCACCGTCATGACGATGCAGCCGCAGGACGTGCAGCTTGCCACAACCTTGCCCGGACGCGTTGTCGCTTCTGCCGAGGCAGAGGTGCGCCCGCAGGTGGCCGGCATCATCACAGAGCGTCTGTTTGCCGAGGGTGAGCCCGTGGCGGAAGGCGATGTGCTTTTTAAAATTGATCCCATCGTTTACGAGGCCGCTGTCGCGCAGGCGCAGGCATCGGTCGCGCAGGCACAGGCGCAAGCCAGCTCTGCCGAGCGGGAGGCCAACCGGCTCGAGGAACTGTCCTCGCGCAATGTTGCCAGCGATCAGGCGCTGGATGCGGCGGTAGCGGCACGCGACAGCGCGGCGGCTTCGCTTCAGGCGGCGCAGGCGGGGCTGCAATCGGCCCAGATCGAGCTGGATCACACGCAGGTCCGCGCCCGTCTATCGGGCGAGATCGGGCGGTCCCTGACCAGCCCCGGCGCCTTGGTGACCAACAGTCAGGCCAGCCCGCTGGCCGTGATCCGCAACATTGATCCGGTCTATGTCGATGTCACGCAATCAGCGGCCGAGCTGCTGGATTGGCGGCGCGGCAATGCAGAAAAGCGCCTTGGCGATACCCCGCGCGAGGTCAAGCTGACGCTGGCCGATGGCAGTATCTATGACCAGACCGGTACGCTGACCGCCGCCGAACCGGATGTGGACCAGCAAACCGGCGTCGTCGTGCTGCGGATGGCCTTTGACAACCCCGACCGTCTGCTGCTGCCGGGCATGTATGTGCGCGTTGAAATGCCCACGGGGATCGCCAAGGGTGCCTTCCTTGTCCCGCAAGAAGCTGTCAGCCGCGACCGTCGCGGGCAGCCGCTGGCGATGGTGGTGAACGGCGACAACGTCGTCGAACACCGCCAGTTGACCGTGCTGCAGGACCGCGGATCAGACTGGATCGTGAGCGAGGGACTATCGGCGGGCGACCGTGTGATCGTGATGGGTCTGCAAAAGGCCGCGCCCGGTGCGACCGTTACTCCGCAAGAGCAAGCCGCCCCAGCCGCCAAGTCCGAGGACGCCGCACCGGCACCTGCCGAATAACCAAAAGCCGGAGCGTTTTGCATGGCCCGTTTCTTTATTGACCGCCCCATCTTTGCGTGGGTGATTTCGATTTTCATCATGGGTATCGGCGTCTTGTCGATCCTCAACCTACCCGTGGCGCAATACCCGCAGATCGCGCCGCCCTCGGTGGCTGTGCGCGCGTCCTATCCCGGCGCCTCGGCGCAGACGGTGGCCAATACGGTGACGCAGGTGATTGAACAGCAGATGACCGGTCTGGACGGGCTGCGCTATATTTCGTCGTCGTCCACCAGCGAAGGCGGGGCGAGCATTACGCTGACCTTCGAGACCGGCACAGATGTCGATATCGCGCAGGTGCAGGTGCAGAACAAACTGTCGCAAGCCTCGTCGTTGTTGCCGGAACCGGTGCAGCGGCAGGGGATCACGGTGCAAAAATCCTCTGCCGGCTTCTTGATGGTGATCGGGCTGATTGGCGAGAACGGGAAGTATGACGCCACCGACCTTGGCGATTACATGCAATCCAATCTGGTGAACGAGATCAGCCGCGTCGAAGGCGTGGGCAGCGTACAAGTGTTCGGGGCGCAATACGCGATGCGCATCTGGCTTGATCCGGTGAAGCTCGCCGCGTTTGAATTGACCCCGTCCGACATCGTGGCAGCGGTTTCGGCCGAGAACGCCCAGATTTCAGCGGGATCCTTTGGCAGCCGTCCTGCCGTCGAAGGGCAGGCGCTGAACGCCACGATCACCGCGCAATCTCTGCTGACCAGCCCCGAGGATTTCCGCCAGATCGTGCTGCGCGCAGAAACCGACGGCGGGCTGGTGCTGCTGAACGATGTCGCGCGGGTCGAGATCGGGTCGGAAAGCTATGCCACGATCTCGCGGTATAATCGCAATGCGGCGACCGGCATGGCGGTCAGCCTTGCCCCCGGCGCCAACGCGCTGGATACAGCCGCCGCCGTCGAACAGCGGATCGAGGAACTGTCGGCGTTCTTCCCCGAAGGCGTGAGCTATGTCGTGCCTTTCGATACGACGCCTTTCGTGAAAATCTCTATCGAAGAGGTGATCAAGACCCTGATCGAGGCGATCGTGCTGGTCTTCGTCGTGATGTATCTGTTCTTGCAGAACATCCGCGCCACCTTGATCCCGACGCTGGCGGTGCCGGTCGTATTGCTGGGGACCTTTGGCGTGCTCGCGGCCTTTGGCTTTTCGATCAACACGCTGACGATGCTGGGCATGGTGCTGGCGATTGGTCTGCTCGTCGATGACGCGATTGTGGTCGTCGAGAACGTCGAACGGATCATGGAGCAGGAACACATCGGCCCGCTTGAGGCGACGCGCAAGTCGATGGACCAGATCACCGGCGCTCTGATCGGGATCGCGGTGGTTTTGTCGGCGGTCTTTGTGCCGATGGCGTTTTTCCCCGGCTCGACGGGGGTAATCTATAAGCAGTTCTCGATCACCATCATCTCGGCGATGACGCTGTCTGTGGTGGTCGCCTTGACCCTGACGCCCGCGCTTTGTGCGTCCCTGCTCAAGCAGGGCAGCCACGAGAAGCGGCGCGGGTTCTTTGGCCTGTTCAACCGCGGTTTTGACAAGACGCTTGGTGGGTACACTGGCACAGTGGGCTGGCTCGTGCGGCGTCCGCTGCGGGTCGGGCTGGTCTATCTGGCAATCATCGCGGCGATGGTGTTCTTGTTCATGCGCACGCCTGCAGGCTTCCTGCCGGCCGAGGATCAGGGCACGCTGTTCACACTGGTGCAGGCCCCCACGGGCGCGACTGCGGAACGCACGCTCGAGGTCATCAAACAAGTCGAGAACTACTATCTGGAAAACGAGGGCGACGTCGTTGAATCCGTCTTCGGCGTGGTGGGTTTCAGCTTTGCGGGCCAAGGGCAGAACCTTGGTCTGGTCTTCGTACGACTGAAAGACTGGGAGCAACGCACAGAGGCGGCGCAAAGCGTGCAGGCGGTGGCGGGGCGGGCCTTTGGTGCCTTCAGCCAGATACAGGACGCGATGGTCTTCCCCATCGTGCCGCCCTCGGTCAGCCAGCTTGGCAACGTGTCGGGGTTTGATTTCTACCTGCAAGGCCGCGGCGGTCAAAGCCACGAACAGCTGCTGGAGGCCCGCAATCAGCTTTTGGGGATGGCGGCGCAAAGCCCGCTGATCGCCTCAGCCCGCCCCAGCGGGTTGGAAGATGCGGCGCAGTTCAATCTGGATATCGACTGGCGCCGCGCCGGTGCGATGGGGGTCAGTGCCACGGATGTGGGCAACCTGCTGACCGTCGCCTGGGCGGGTCGTTATGTGAACGACTTTGTCGATGAGGGACGGATCAAACGGGTCTATGTGCAGGGCGAGGCCGCGGCCCGTGCGACCCCGTCGGACCTTGAGAAATGGCGCGTGCGCAATGACAGCGGGGGGCTGGTGCCCTTCTCTAACTTTGCCGAAGGAAGCTGGGCGTACGGGCCGCAGGGGGTGAACCGCTATAACGGTATCCCCGCGATGCAGATCCAGGGTTCCCCCGCCGAAGGGGTCAGCACAGGCGAGGCGATTGCAGAGCTTGAACGTCTGGTCACCCAGTTGCCCCCCGGCTTCCAGATCGCCTGGACCGGGTTGTCCTTGGAGGAACAGGAATCCGGCAACCAGGCCCCCTTGCTGTACGGTCTGTCCCTGGCGGCGATCTTCTTGGCGCTGGCGGCGCTTTATGAAAGCTGGTCGATCCCCTTTGCCGTGATGCTCGCCATGCCAATCGGCATTTTGGGAACCTTGACCGGTGCCTATCTGGGCGGGTTCGAAAACGGGGTTTTCTTTCAGGTCGGGCTGCTGACCGTGGTGGGTCTGACGGGGAAAAACGCGATCCTGATTGTCGAGTTTGCCCGCGACAGACGGCAAGAGGGCGAAAGCATCTTTGACGCCGCTGTCGACGCCGCGCGGCAACGGTTCCGCCCTATCATTATGACCTCTATGGCGTTCTCGCTTGGGGTCCTGCCGCTGGTGCTCAGCACCGGTGCGGGGTCCGGTGGACGTACGGCGATTGGGGCCGGTGTGCTGGCCGGTACGATTGCCGCAACCGTTCTGGGGGTTCTTTTCGTGCCGTATTTCTTTGCGATGGTGGCGCGTTTTACCGGCAAGGATGCGGTCAAGGACACCACCGTCTAGGCACCACCTTGCTTTGATGAAGTCAGGACGGAGGCAACCGCGCGTTGCCTCCGTCTTTTGCGTTGGGGCACATTGACGCGCCGCGGTTGCGGGCTAGTTCCCTCTGCGAGGGAAGCCCCAACATTCCACGCCAGCAGCCAACATCCGATAGGAGGAGCCAGCATGATAAACTTTACCCTGAACGGCAAAGAGGTGAGCGTCGACGCGCCCGATGATACGCCCCTCTTGTGGGTGCTGCGCGACGACCTGCGGCTGACCGGCACGAAATTCGGCTGCGGTATCGCGCAATGCGGCGCCTGCACGGTCGAGTTGAACGGCATGACCCGCCGCAGCTGCGTTACCCCGCTTTCTATGGTTGAAGGGTCCTATGTGACCACAATCGAAGGTGTCGACGGGCCAGAGGCCAAAGCGGTTCAAGCGGCATGGGAGGCGATCGACGTGCCCCAATGCGGCTGGTGCCAATCCGGTCAGGTGATGAGCGCCACGGCCCTGCTGCGCGAGATCCCGAACCCCACGGACGAGGATATCGACAATGCCATGGCCGGCAACATCTGCCGCTGCGCCACCTATGTCCGTATCCGCGAGGCGATCAAGAACGCCGCCAAAGAGCTGGAGGGGTAAGCCATGACCAATCTTAATCTTTCTCGCCGCGGTTTTCTGTCTACCGCTTCTGCCGGACTGGTGATCGGCGTTGTTCTACCCGAAAAATCGCGCGCCCAGTCCGGTGCCGCGACCGCCTTTGACCCGGCGGCCGATCCGGCCACATTCGCGCCGAACGCCTTTGTGCGTGTCGCCCCCGATGACACGGTGACGGTGCTGATCAAACATATCGAATTCGGGCAAGGGCCGAACACCGGCCTTGCGACCCTCGTGGCCGAGGAACTGGATGCCGACTGGTCGCAGATGCGTGCCGAAAGTGCGCCTGCCAATGACGAACTTTATGCCAACACGCTGTTCGGGTTGCAGGGCACAGGCGGGTCCACCGCGATGGCGAACAGCTATATGCAGATGCGCAAGGCCGGTGCCGCCGCCCGCGCGATGCTGGTTGATGCCGCCGCCGCCGAATGGGGCGTGCCCGCGTCCGAGATCACGATCTCGAAAGGGCGGATATCCCACCCCAACGGGACCGAGGCAGGCTTTGGCGCCTTCGCTGAAAAAGCCGCAACCATGACCGCCCCCGCCGAACCCAAGCTGAAAGAGGCCAAGGATTTTACCCTGATCGGCACCGATGTGCCCAAGCTGGACACCCATGCCAAGACAACCGGTCAGGCCGAATACACGATGGATGTCTACCGCGAGGGGATGGAAACGGTCGTCGTGGCGCACCCCGATAAGATGGGTGCCGTTGTCGCCAGCTTTGACGATACCGACGCGCTGAAGGTGCCGGGTGTCATCGCTGTACGTGAAATCCCGCAAGGGGTCGCGGTCTATGCCAAGACCACCGGTGCCGCGCTTAAAGGGCGCGAAGCATTGCAGGTGACATGGGATGACAGCAAAGCCGAAACCCGGTCGAGCGCGCAGATCTATGCGGATTTCTCGCGCGCCGCTGCCGAAGGCGGTCGCGCCGCGGAAGAGGTTGGCGATGCCATGGCAGGGATCGACGGGGCCGCGCAGGTGATCGAGGCGGAGTTCCACTTTCCCTATCTTGCCCATGCCGCGCTTGAACCGCTGGACGCCGTGCTCGAGGTCACGGACGGCAAGGCGGAGCTTTGGATGGGCTCGCAATTCCCGTCGCTCGACAAGCCGACGCTGGCCGCCACCTTGGGGGTCGATCCATCGGATGTGCAGATCAACGTGATGTTCGCGGGCGGCAGCTTTGGCCGCCGCGCGCAGCCCACGGCCCATGTTGCCGCCGAAGTCGCCGAGATCGCGAAAGCCGCGGGTGGCAACGGGTCCTGGAAACTGCTTTGGACGCGCGAGGACGACATGATCGGCGGCTATTACCGCCCGCTGACCGTGCATAAGATGAAGGGCGGTCTGGACGCGGACGGCAATATCGTCGGGTGGCATGACGTGGTGGTAAACCAATCCATCATGGCCGGTGGTCCGATGGAAGGCATGATGAAAGACGGCATGGACCCCACGTCCTACGAGGGGGCCACCAAGATGCCCTACGACCTGCCCGCGCTGAAGGTGGATTGGGTCCGGCAGGACAGCCCCGTCTCCGTGCTCTGGTGGCGGTCGGTTGGCCATTCGCACACCGGTTACGCGACCGAGGTGTTTCTGGATCAACTGCTTGAGGCAGGGGGCAAAGACCCCGTTCAGGGGCGTCTGGACCTGATGAAAGGCGACGCCGGTCGCGACCGTGGCGTGTTGGAGAAAGTGGCCGCGCTGGCCGGTTGGGACGGCACCAAGCTGAAAGGGGATCGTGCCTACGGCGTCGCTGTGCACGAAAGCTTTAACACCTATGTGGCCCAGATCGTCGAGGTCTCGGATCAGGGCGGCTTTCCCAAGGTGCACAAAATCTGGTGCGCCGTTGACTGTGGCGTCGCCGTGAACCCCAATGTCATCCGCGCCCAGATCGAAGGCGGGGCGGGCTATGGTCTGGGATCGGTGCTGTTCGACGAGGTCACCCTTGGCGAAGGCGGCACCATCATGGAACGCAATTTTGACACCTACCGCATGCTGCGCATCAACGAGATGCCCCAGGTAGAGGTCGCTATCGTACAAAGCGATAACGACCCCACCGGTATCGGCGAACCCGGCTTGCCGCCTGTCGGTCCCGCCGTTGCAAACGCGTGGCGTGCCCTGACGGGGCAAGCTGTCACCAAACTGCCCTTTACCAAATCCGTAGGAGTGTAAGTCATGAAAAATACGCTGAACATCATGGCCATCACTGCGCTGATGGCGGGCCCTGTCATGGCAGAAACCGTCAACGGTCTGCGCACGGTTGACGAATTTGACGCGATCGAGGGGGAGGCAGAACGCTCCACCGCGCTTTTCGAAGAAATGATGGTAGTGATCGGGCATCCCCGTTGCCTGAATTGCCACCCCGTCGATAACTCCCCACGCCAAGGGATGGATATGCAGATGCACGAACCCCCCGTGGTACGCGGAGAGGCGGACTTTGGCGCGCCCGGCATGCGCTGCAACACCTGTCATGGCGAACAGAACTTTACCTTTGCCGCGGGGGGCGGGTCGATTCCGGGGCATACCCCTTGGCAACTGGCCCCGATTGAAATGGGCTGGATCGGCAAATCCGCCGCCGAAATCTGTGCCCAGATCAAGGACGAGGAACGCAATGGCGGTAAGACGCTGGAAGAGCTGCACGAGCATAACGCCGAAGACGGTCTGGTCGGCTGGGGGTGGCATCCGGGCGAGGGGCGCGAGCCCGCACCCGGCAGTCAGGAGATTTTTGGCGAGCTGACCAAGGCCTGGATCGAGACGGGTGCCGCCTGTCCCGCAGGCTAACCGAGGTGAAGAAATAGCAAAGGGCCGCGCATCCCTGCGCGGCCCTTTGTCTTTGCGCTGGTGTGGGGGGTTAGTCTTTGAACACCGCCAGCCCCAACCATTCGGCGACCATCGCGGGTGTCTCGACGCCCTCGATCTCGATCGTTAGCAGGTTCTCGCGCAGCATATCGGTGGCGTTGCGCGCCGTAACCTTTTGCAGCGTGAACCGCCCGCGCAGCCGCGATCCCGCCTTGACCGGAGTCAGGAACCGCAGCTTGTTCATGCCATAGTTGATGCCCATCACCTGTCCGGGCATCATGTTAAAGCAATCATAGGCAAAGCGGCTCGCCAGCGACAAGGTCAGGAACCCGTGCGCAATCGTCCCGCCAAAGGGCGTTTCCGCAGCGGCGCGTTCGGGGTCGATGTGAATCCACTGCATGTCGTGGGTGGTTTTGGCAAATTGGTCGATCATCTCTTGATCCACCGTGATCCAGTCAGAGACCCCGACCTCGGTCCCGATCAGCGTTTCACTATGGGCTAGTGCCTCTTTCAATGCAGACATGGGATACTCCTTCAGGATGGGTCCGCGGCAACACGCACCATGCGCTTGCCCTTGTTCTCACCGGCCAGCAGGCCGATCAGCGCCTGTGGCGCGTTTTCCAATCCGTCGACGATGTCCTCGGTCACCTTGATCTGCCCCGCGTCGACCCAAGTCTGCAACGCGCGCAGCGCCTTGGCGTCGTTCTGGGTCCAGTCCATCACGATAAAGCCTTCCATCCGCAGACGTTTGACCACGACCAGACCGGGCAGGTTGCGCGGCCCGGTGGGGGTTTCGGTGTCATATTGGCTGACAGCACCACAGCAGACGATGCGGCCCTTTTCGTTCATCGCGAACAACGCGGCCTCGAGCACGGTGCCGCCGACGTTGTCGAAATAGACATCCACCCCGTCGGGGCAGGCAGCACGCAGGGCTTTGGACATGCCGGGGGCGCGGTAGTCGATGCAGGCGTCAAAGCCCAATTCCTCCGTCACCCATTTGCATTTCTCCGCTCCGCCCGCGATGCCCACGACCCGACAGCCAAGCGCCTTGGCGATCTGGCCGACATAGCCACCGACCGATCCTGCGGCTGCCGACACCAACACGGTTTCACCCGCAACCGGTTGACCGACAGAGATCAGCCCGTGATAGGCGGTTTTGCCCGGGATGCCGTAGACGGACATCAGGTTCGACAGCTGCGGCACCTTTGGCAGCTTCTCGCACTTGCGCGCATCGGCGACGACAAAGTTCGACCACGTTGCCTCTGACGCGACGATATCGCCAACGGCCAGACGGTCGCTATTGCTCTCGACGACCTCGCAGATGGCATAGGTCGGCATGGCATCCCCGGCGTTCACCGCCGCGCGGTAGGTCGCGCCTTTCATCCATGACCGGTTGGCCGCGTCGATGGACATCAGGATCACCTTGAGCAGCACCTGACCGTCGGCTGCCACGGGCATATCGGTAGTGGTCTGTTTGAAATGCGCAGGCGTCAGCGAATCGCTGGGCAGCTCTGCGATGACAATCTGTGTGTTGGTCATTTTGAACGTCCTATCCGTTCACTGAACATCCAACACCACTTTGCCCTGCACCTTACGGTCCTGCATCAGGTTGAGAGCGTCGGCGGCTTTTTCCAGCGGATAGCGGGCAGAGATGCGCGGCTTGATCTGGCCATCGGCATACATACGGAACAAATCGGCCATGTTTTCGGTATGTACCTTGGGTTCACGGGCCGTATGCGCGCCCCAGAAAACACCCATGATCTGCGAGCCCTTAAGCAGCGTCAGGTTCAACGGGATCTTGGGGATACCGGCAGGGAAGCCGACGACCAGATAGCGGCCTTTCCACGCCAGCGCGCGTACGGCGGGTTCGGCATAGGCGCCGCCCACGGCGTCATAAACCACATCGACACCCTCACCGCCCGACAGCTTCTTGATCTCGTCCGAGAAGGCTTTCTGCGTCGCACGGTCATCCATGTCGCGGCTGTAGATGATCGTCTCGTCCGCGCCCAGATCACGGCAGAACTGCGCCTTGTCTTCCGACGATACGGCAGCGATCACACGGGCACCGGCGGCTTTCGCCAGTTCGATTGCGGCCACGCCAACGCCGCCCGCAGCGCCCATGATCAGCAAGGATTCGCCGGGCTGGATTTCGGCGCGGTTTTTCAGCGCGTGATGGGAGGTGCCATAGGTCAGCACCAGACATGACGCTTCGTCATATGGCATCGCATCGGGGATCTTCAGCACCCGTTCCGCGTCCACAATGATGTCTGTCGCAAAGCCGCCAAAGCCGGTCATTGCCAGCACCCGGTCGCCCACAGCAACGTTGGAAACGCCCTCTCCCACGGCGTCCACATCGCCTGAAACCTCGCCACCCGGCGCGAAGGGACGGGGCGGCTTCATCTGGTAAAGATCCTTGATAATCAAGGTGTCAGGGAAGTTCAGCCCCGCTGCGCGGATGCGAATACGCACCTGACCTTTCTTCGGTTCAGGCTGTGGCATCTCTGTCAGTTCCAGCGTTTCGGGGCCGCCGGGGGCAGTGCTAAGCATGGCTTTCATCGGGTCATTCCTCCTCTAGATTTGCAAAGCAATAGGCGCGTTCAGAAACTGTCTTGTCAATCGAATTTCGAAATGCAATTTTGCAGTGCGGAATTGGAGTTCGCAAAACGAGGGGGGAGAAAAGATGCAGTCCGAACAGGAACTGGAGGGTTTCCGCGCGGAGCTGCGCGATTGGCTGGAGGCAAACTGCCCGGCCGAAATGCGCGGCGGTGAGCCGAGTGAAGCATCGATATGCTGGGGTGGCAAGAATTTTGAGTTCGAATCCGACGCGCAGCGCGTCTGGATGGAGCGCGCCGCGTCCAAGGGCTATACCGTGCCCACATGGCCCGTCGAATACGGCGGGGCGGGGATGAACCGCGCGCAGGAAAAGATCTTTAAAGAAGAGATGGACCGGATCGAGGCGCGCAACCCGTTGCAAAGCTTTGGCATCTGGATGCTTGGGCCCGCCTTGCTGCACTTTGGCACGCATGAACAGAAACTGCATTATTTGCCCCCGATCGCCCGCGGTGAAATCCGCTGGTGTCAGGGCTATTCCGAGCCGGGTGCCGGGTCGGATCTGGCCAGTGTCCAGACCAAAGGCGAGGACAAGGGCGATCATTGGCTGGTAAACGGTCAGAAGATCTGGACCTCCTACGCCGATAAAGCCGACTGGATTTTCGCGCTGATCCGTACGGATCGTGACGCGCCCAAGCACAAGGGTATCTCCTTTCTGCTGATCGACATGGAAGACGCAGGTGTCGAGACCCGCCCGATCAAGCTGATCTCCGGCGCGTCGGTCTTCTGCGAGACGTTCTTTACCAATGTGAAGGTGCCCAAGGACCGGATCGTCGGCGAAGAGAACCGCGGTTGGGACGTGGCGAAATACCTGCTGACCCACGAGCGCGAGATGATCTCGGGCGGGGGGCAGGGCCTATCGGGCGGTCGTGCGCTTGGGGCGGTGCTGAATGAATCTCTGGCCGAGGGGCAAGAGATGGACACCGTGCTGCGCGCCGATGCGATGCGCTGCGAGGTGGACGCGCTTGCCATTGGCCTCACGCTGGAACGCTACAAGGATCAGGCCGAGGCCGGTACCGGCGCGGGGGATGCCTCGGCGATGCTGAAATACATGGGCACAGAGCTGAACATGCAGCGTCACGAGTTGCTGATGGCCGCGGGTGGCAGCGACGCGCTGGAATGGGACGGGCCTTTGGGCAACCGTCCCGCGGACTGGCTGCGGACTAAGGCCAATTCAATCGAAGGCGGCACGAGCGAGGTGATGCTGAGCATTATCTCCCGCCGCGTGCTTGGGCTTCCGGGGTAAGATCATGGTAAAACTAGTATTAACAGAAGACGAAACCATGCTGGCCGACTCGGCGCGCGGTTTTCTTGATAAATCCGCTCCCGTCAAAGCGTTCCGTGACTTGCGCGATGCCGGGCAGACCCATGACGCGAAGATGTGGAAAGAGATGGCCGCGATGGGATGGGCCGGTGTGCTGGTCCCTGAAAGTGCGGGTGGCGTTGATATGGGCCATGCTGCTGCGGGTATTCTGGCGCAGGAAATGGGCAAGACGCTGGCCGTCAGCCCGTTCCTGTCGACGGCGGTGATCGCGGCGACAGCCCTGCGCCACGTCAGCGATGCGCGCGCCGAGGCCGCGCTGGCCAAGATTGCCAGCGGCGACGCGACCTATGCGTTGGCGGTGGATGAGACATCGAAGTTCAACCCGGATGCCACGGCAATGACCGCCACGGCGGAAGGCAATGGTTTTCGCCTGACGGGCAAGAAGACCTTTGTCGTCGATGGTGCTTTGGCGGACCGGTTGCTGGTGCTGGCCAAGACCGACAACGGGCTGACCCTGTTCGACATTCCCGCAGACCGCGCAGGCATCACACGCAACGCGCAGAATATGATCGACGCACGCGATTCCGCACGGATCGATTTTGATAACGTCGAAGCGACGGGCGACGATGTGTTGGGTCAGGTCGATGACGCCATGACCGTGCTGAAACCCGCGATCGAGGCAGGGCAGGCCGCCCTCGCCGCCGAGATGGCGGGCGTTGCTGCGGGCGCCTTTGGCATGACCGTGGGCTACCTGAAAGAACGCAAGCAGTTCGGCACGTTGATCGGCACCTTCCAGGCCTTGCAACATCGCGCCGCCCATCTGTGGTGCGAGACGGAAGTCACCGCCTCTGCCGTGTTGCACGCAGGGCGCAAGCTGGACGAAGACCCCGACAATGCGACAATGGCCGTGTCGCTCGCCAAGGCCCGTGCGACATCGACCGCCAAGCTGGCGGTGATCGAAGGGGTGCAGATGCATGGCGGGATCGGCATGACGGACGCTTTCGACATCGGTTTTTACATGAAACGCGCCCGTGTGGGTGCCGAATGGCTCGGGGACTACGGCTATCACGCTGCCCAAGTCGCCAAGCACAGAGGATTCTAAGGCATGGATATTCAAACACTTTTCGGCCTAGAGGGTAAAACCGCGCTGGTCACAGGCGGGGCGACCGGGATTGGCCGTATGGCCGCCGAGGCACTGGTGCGTGCCGGTGCCCGCGTGCTGATCGCCAGCCGTAAGGGCGAGGCCTGCGAGGCCGTGGCGAAAGAACTGAACGCGCTCGGGGCCTCTGGCTCTGCCGAGGGGTTCGCAGGCGATGTCGGCACCGAGGAAGGTGTCGATGCAATGGTCGCAGCCGTGAAGGACCGCACCGAGAGCCTTGATATCCTGATGAACAACGCGGGCATCACCTGGGGCGCGCCTTTGGGTGATTTCCCGTTCAAGGCCTGGGGCAAGGTCATGGACGTGAACGTCGCGGGTCTGTTCGATCTGACGCAAAAACTGCTGCCGCTGCTCAAGGCAAACGCGACGATCGACGATCCGGCGCGGGTGGTGAACGTCGGGTCGGTGATGGGCGAACGCGAAATGGGCGATGGCGCCTACAGCTACTCTGCCTCGAAGGCCGCGGTGATCCACCTGAGCAAGATCCTCGCCAAGGAACTGGCAGGTGACGCGATCACCGTAAACGCCTTGGCCCCCGGACCCTTCGTGTCGCGGATGACCGCCTTTGCGACCCATGACGAGGATATGCGCAACAAGGTGGGCGAAGACGTGCCCCTGCGCCGCGTCGGAACCGATACGGATATCGCGGGCTGCATGTTGTTCCTTTGTGGCAAGGGCGGTGCCTATATCACCGGCGCGATTGTCCCCGTTAGCGGCGGCATCAATGTGATGAGCGGGCCGAACATCTTTGAACAAGCACTGCACTAAGGGGCAATGATGGATATTCGTTTTGACAACCGCGTCGCTATTGTCACCGGCGCGGGCACGGGTCTGGGGCGCAGCCATGCGCTTGGCCTCGCGGCACGCGGTGCACGCGTTATGGTCAATGATCTGGGCGTGACAACCGACGGGCAGGGGTCTTCGTCGGCAGCTGCCGAAGCCGTCGCGCAGGAAATCCGCGACGCGGGCGGCGAGGCGATGGCGCATGGCTGTGATGTCTCGGACGAGGCCGGTGTCAAGGATATGGTCGCGCAGGTCATGGACGCCTGGGGCCGCATCGACATTCTGGTGAACAACGCAGGCATCCTGCGGGACAAGACGTTTTCCAAGATGGAGATGTCTGATTTCCGCAAGGTCGTCGACGTGCATCTGATCGGGTCGGCGAATGTGACCCATGCTTGCTGGCCGATCATGCGCGAACAGAAATACGGGCGCATTGTGCTGACATCTTCGGCCTCGGGGCTGTATGGCAACTTTGGTCAATCCAACTACGGTGCGGCCAAAGCGGCGATGATGGGGCTGATGAACGTGCTGCATCTGGAAGGCGCGCGCGACAATATCCGCGTCAACACGCTGGCCCCCACAGCGGCCACGCGGATGACCGCCGATCTGCTGCCTGAACAGGCTCAGGCCCTGCTGGCCCCCGAAACGATCACCCCCGGCCTGCTGTACCTCGTCAGCGAGGACGGCCCCAGCCGTGTGATCCTTGGGGCAGGGGCGGGTGGCTTTGCCCAGACCCGTATTTACGAAACGGAAGGCGTGACCTTGACCGGCGACGAGAATACCCCTGAAGGTGTCGCATCCGCTTTCGACAAAATCACCGACGCAGGCGGCCAGCAAGAGCTGACCGATGCCTTTAGTCAAACGAAGAAATACGCGCTCAATGCAGCCAAGGCCCAGGGTCTTGATCTGGATTGGGGCTAACAGACGAACTTTCAAAGGGAGATCACCATGCGTGACGCAGTAATCGTATCCACCGCCCGTACCCCGATCGGCAAAGCCTATCGCGGTGCGTTCAACGCCACCACACCACAGGCGCTTGCCGCCCACGCCATCGAGAACGCCGTGAAGCGCGCGGGTCTTGACGGGTCGGAAATCTCTGACTGTGTCATCGGTTCCGCCCTGCAGCAGGGGCATCAGGCCGGCAACATCGCGCGTCAGGCCGCTATCCGCGCAGGTCTGCCCGTGACCGTTGCAGGCATGTCGCTGGACCGTCAGTGTGCATCCGGCATGATGGCAATCGCCACCGCGGCCAAGCAGGTGATCACCGACGGGATGGACATTGTCATCGGCGGCGGTGTCGACAGCATCTCCCTCGTGCAAACGCCAGAGATGCGCGTCAGCGCCGACCCATGGCTCAAGCAGAACAAGCCCGAAATCTACATGACCATGCTGGAAACAGCCGAAAACGTGGCAGAGCGCTATAACGTGAGCCGCGAAGCGCAAGACGAATACGCGGCGCGCAGCCAAGAGCTGACGCATCAAGCGCAACAGGCCGGCCGCTTTGACGACGAGATCGTCGCGATGACCACCACGATGATGGTTCAGGACAAAGAGACCAAAGAGATTTCCAAGCACGAAGTCACCTTGGAAAAAGACGAGGGCAACCGCCCCGGCACCACGGCGGAAAGCCTTGCCGGTCTGAAGCCCGTGTTCAAAGACGGCATCCACCTGCCCGAAGGCAAGTTCATCACCGCAGGCAACGCCTCGCAGCTGTCCGATGGTGCCTCTGCCGCTGTGGTCATGGAAGCGAAAGAAGCCGAACGCCGCGGTCTTCAGCCACTGGGTCGCTATGTTGGCGTGATGGCCGCAGGCTGCGAGCCCGATGAGATGGGTATCGGCCCGATCTATGCCGTGCCAAAGCTGCTGGAAGCGCACGGGCTCAAGATCGAAGACATCGGTCTGTGGGAACTGAACGAGGCCTTTGCCTGTCAGGTGATCGCATCGCGCGACAAGCTGGGCATCCCGGACGAGCTGTTGAACGTCGACGGCGGCGCGATCTCTATCGGTCACCCCTACGGCATGTCCGGCGCGCGCATGGTTGGTCACGCGCTGATCGAAGGCAAGCGTCGCGGTGCCAAATACGTTGTCTGCACCATGTGTGTTGGCGGCGGCATGGGGGCTGCTGGCCTCTTTGAGGTTCTGTAAACCATCATGGGAGAGCTACTGGTCATCCGCCACGGTCAGGCGTCTTTCGGGGCTGACAACTATGACAAGTTGTCGGACCTCGGGCACCGGCAATCCGAGGCCGTCGGCCAGTTGCTACGCGATACCGGCTGGGTGCCGGACCGGACAATCACCGGCACCCTGACCCGCCAGAAAGAAACGCTTGCCTCGATGGGATTCGAGGCAGGCGACACCCACCCGGGCCTGAATGAATATGATTTTCAGAACCTGCTGGACGCGCGCTATAAAGGGGCCGTTCCCGACCTGGTCAAGGGCGACCGCAAGGTGCATTTCCGTACCCTGCGCGAAACCGTCTTTCAGTGGCAGGCAGACGAGATCGAAGGCCCCGCCGAGACATGGACCAATTTCACCGACCGCGTGGAAGCCGCCCGTCTGATCGCCTGTGCCGAAGGGGCCGATCGCGTGCTTGCCGTAAGCTCCGGTGGAGTGATCGGGCAGCTGACGGCCGCGTCTCTTGGCGCGCCGCATAAAATGATGATGACATTGAACCTGCAGATCAAGAACACATCCATCACCAAATTCGTCTTCACCAAATCCGCGTTTTTCCTGCATGAATTCAACGCGATCCCGCATCTGATGTCAGCCGAGACCGCTGACATGCTGACCTATAGTTAAGGAACGGTAGCCATGAGCACAGACACCCAGACACTCGATATTCCGAAGGTCAGCGCCTATCTGGAAAAACACCTTGAGGGCTTTGAAGGCCCGCTTGAGGTCTCCAAGTTTCAGGCCGGTCAATCGAACCCGACGTTCCTGCTGAAAACCCCGTCGCGTAACTATGTGCTGCGTCGCAAACCGCCGGGCGTTCTGTTGAAATCCGCCCATGCGGTTGATCGTGAGTTCCGCGTGCAAAAGGCGTTGCAGGATACCGATGTGCCCGTGTCGAAAATGCACCTGCTGTGCGAAGACGACGACGTGATCGGGTCGGCGTTCTACATCATGGATCATATCGACGGGCGCAACTTCATGGACCCGCGCATGCCCGACATGGACAAGGCAGGCCGCGCTGGCGTGATTGACGAGATGAACCGCGTGCTTGCCGCCCTGCACGAGGTGGACATCGACGCGGTGGGTCTGTCGGATTACGGCCCTCCCGGTAACTATTATGAACGTCAGGTCGCCCGCTGGACCAAGCAATACCGCGCGTCCGAAACCGAAGACCTGCCCGCGATGAACCAGCTGATCGAAAAGCTGACCGCCAGCATCCCTGCGGATGACGGGCAGCGCACGCTGGTGCATGGTGACTACCGCATCGACAACATGATGTTCGAGAAAGACGGCACCAAATGTCTGGCCATTCTGGACTGGGAACTGTCGACCATTGGCCACCCATACGCTGACCTTGCGGCCGTTATCATGCAGTGGCAAATGCCGGCCGGCACCGAAGGGCGCGGCTTTGGCGGTGTGGACCGCGCAGCGCTTGGCGTGCCGAGTGATGCCGAATTCATCGCCAAATACTGCGAACGCCGCGGGCTGGACGGGATCGACAACTTTGGCTTCTACCTCGCCTTTTGCTTCTTCCGCATGGCCGGGATCATTCAGGGCGTGTTGAAACGCGCGCTGGACGGCAATGCCTCTAACCCCGAGCGGGCGATGAAGGTCGGGGCCTATGTCCCTGTGTTTGCGGAAAACGGGCTTAAAGCGCTGGAAGGCAAGTAAGATGGCCTCCAACGAGTTCGCGACAGATCCGGCAGAGACGAAGGACAGAAACTTCGTCACGGCGCTTGCCCGCGGGCTGGATGTGTTGCGCTGCTTTCGGGAAAACGAAACAGCCCTGACCAACACGGATTTCTCCGAACGGACAGGGCTGCCCAAGGCGACGGTGTCGCGCCTGACCCATACGCTGGTGGAACTGGACTATCTTGTCGCCGACGCCCGTACCGGCACCTATCGGCTTGGCGCAGGGGTGCTGCAGCTTGGCTTTGGCGTACTGTCGAGTATGGAGATCGGCGACCGTGCGCAGGAAGAGATGCGCAAGCTGCGCGACGGGCCCAATTCCTATGTCACCATCGCGATCGGAGAGGTCCACCGGCTGGACGTTGTCTATATCGCGACCAAACGCTCGCGCGAGGATGTCGCGTTGCAAATTCGCGTCGGGTCACGGCTGCCGCTGTTTGATTCCGCCATTGGTCGCGCAATCCTGACCGGCATGTCCGACGAAAGCCGCGACCGCGCGTTCCGCTATGCTGCAGCCGAAGGGCCCGAGTTCGAAACCCGCGCGCGCGACAGCTATGCCGCCGCGATGACAGAGTTTGCAGACAAGGGATTTTGTTCAAGCTATGGCGATTGGCGTCCCGATGTGAACGGCATCGCGGTGCCAGTGTTTTCGCCCAACGGATCGCAGGTTTACGGGCTGAATGTGGGCGGTCCCGCTTTCCACGTGAAGAAACGACAGCTTGAAACGACCTATGCACAGCTTTTGTCGGCAGCGGCGCAAGCCATCAGCATCCGGTTTTAGGGTGTGGACCCGCGGGGCGGGAGAATCAACTTGGCCGGTCGTATAGATTTCAACCACCGCGGCCAGCAGCTTCGTTCCAGTGGCTGGAATTGGCACATCTGCGGCGCCATGACAATTGTCAGGATCGCACCCGCCGTCGCAAATTTTTTTTGAATAGTGTTCAGCGGACATCTGTCAGGCACCGCGTAAAAACTGATCAGCCGTCACAATCTTGTGCAATTCATTAATACATTTATTTTCAAATGCTTATTTCTGACCCTGCGTCAAAAAACGGCAGCGGGCAAAATTTCACGCAGGTGATTTTGCCCGTACCGTCACGCAATATATGGCATAACCGACGGTGCAGGCTCGCAACTTATGAATAGAGGCGCTTGACAATAAATCGCATTATGCAAGGCTCTTCCCAAGGTCTGGCAATCCAAAAAACGCATTAAAAGCGCCGGGCCGTCCTTGGGAGGATTAAAATGAAAAATATCGCTAAGTACGGCGCGGTTTCCGCGCTTTCTTTGGTCATTGGCGCGAGCGCAGCCTTTGCCGAAAACATCAAGATCGCGTTCATTGACCCGCTGTCCGGTCCATTCGCAAGCACGGGCACCAATGGCCTGCATCAGTTCGAATTCGCGGCTGATTATATGGTAAACGACAAAGGCGGTCTGTTGGACGGCCAAAAAATGGAAGTGCTGCCTTTTGATAACAAGATCAGCCCCAAAGAATCCCTTATTCAGCTTCAGGTCGCGATTGACCAAGGCGCGCGCTATATCGTTCAGGGGAACTCCTCTGGCGTTGCGAACGCATTGACCGAAGCGATCGACAAGCACAACCGCCGCAACCCCGACAGCCGTGTTCTGTTCCTGAACTATGCCGCTGTGGACCCTGCGCTGACCAACGACAAATGCAACTTCTGGCATTTCCGTTTCGACGCCAACTCTGACATCAAGATGGACGCGCTGACCGATGTGATCGTTCAGGACAAGGACATTAAGAAAGTCTATATCATCGGGCAGGACTATTCCTTTGGTAAGGCTGTGTCTGCCGCCGCCAATGAAATGCTGGGCGCGAAAGGTGACGGCATCGAGATCGTCGGTGACGAACTGCACCCCATCGGCAAGGTGAAAGACTTTACCCCCTACGCGCGCAAGGTTGTATCCTCTGGTGCGGATGCCGTGATTACCGGGAACTGGGGCGCTGACATGCTGGGCATCGGCAAGGCGATCATCGACAACGGGTTCGAAGGGCCGATCTATACCTATTACGCTGCGGGTTCCGGCATCACGGCCGCCTTTGGTGAAAGCGGCAAAGACAAGATCCGCCTGATTTCGCAAGGCAGCATCAACCCGATTGCCACCGAAGAAGCGCGCGACACCTACAACGCCTTCCTTGAGAAGTATCCAGACGGCAACATCGACCAAAGCCGTATCTTCAACACCATCGGTATGCTGGCCCAGGCCATCACCGAAGCAGGTTCCGCCACAGATGTGGTCGCGGTGGCCAGCAAACTGGAAGGTATGGAATACGACAGCATGTGGGGTGGTAAACTGTTCATGCGTCCGCAAGATCACCAGATCATTCAGGACATGCATGTCGGCGTCCACACAAACGACAACCTGGACTTTGACTATGACCAATCCGGGTATGGTGTCGTGACTGAATCGACCGTCGAAATGGCGTCGATGGACAGCCCGACAACCTGCGAGATGAAGCGCCCCGAATAAGGCGATTTCTCTCGGGCCCGCCTGCGCTGGCGGGCGGGCCCTTCTTGCACCTTGCCACCACACTACTGGAGGGGCCTCATGGACCTCATTCTCGTCAACCTCATCGACGGGCTGGTTACTGGATTGCTGTTGTTCATGCTCTCCGCCGGTCTGACCCTAATTTTCTCGATGATGGGTGTTTTGAACTTCGCTCACGCCAGCTTTTACATGCTTGGTGCCTATTTCGCCTACCAGATCAGTCTTGCGCTCGGCTTCTGGATGGGGCTGCTGATCGCGCCGCTCGTCGTGGGTGTGATGGGGGCAGGGGTTGAACGCTACGGCCTGCGCCGGGTTCACCAATACGGACACGTGCCCGAACTGATCTTTACCTTTGGTCTGGCGCTGTTGATCGAAGAACTGGTGCAATTCATCTGGGGCAAAAACCAACTGCCCTACGCCATTCCTGACGCGTTGAACTTTACCGCGTTTGCGATCTCGGGGAATTCGATCCCCGCCTATAAGATATTCATGATCTTCATCTCGATCAGCATCTTTATCGGGCTGCTTTACGTGCTGACCAAGACCCGCGTCGGCATGATCATTCAGGCCGCGCTGAGCTATCCGCGCACGGTCGAAGCCTTGGGCCACAATGTGCCGCTGATCTTTATGGGGGTCTTCGGGGTCGGCACGGCTCTGGCCGGTGTGGCCGGCGTGATTGCCGGACCGGTGCTTGGCACCTTCCCCGGTATGGCCTTTGTGCTGGGGTCGATCGTGTTCGTGACCATCGTGATCGGCGGCCTCGGGTCGCTGTGGGGGGCGCTGATCGCGTCGCTTTTGATTGGCTGGATCACCACCTTCGCCAAATCCTATAACATCGAGATGGAGAATATCCTGACCGGCCTTGGCATCTCTAAACCCGAGAGCCTGGATGACAGCATATTCCGCGACTTCTGGAGCCTCACGAGCCCGCAGATCGCCGACATCTTGCCCTATATCCTGATGGTGCTGATCCTCATCTTCCGCCCGGCAGGTCTTTTCGGAAAGCGCAGCTCATGACAGTTTCAGATCCAAGAACCGACATTCCCAAAGGCGCCCGCCCGAAAGAGCAGATCACCACGGACCCGTCCAAACCCGCGCAGCGTATGCGGTCAGGGTCACTGGTGCTGACATTGGCCCCCTGGGTCATTGCCTCTGTCGTGCTGGCCATCCTGCCGATGGTGTTTACCAATAATTCGGCACTGACGATCATGAACCAGATGTCGATCACGATCGTTTTCGCGCTGGCCTATAACATGCTGCTCGGGCAGGGGGGTATGCTGTCCTTTGGCCATGCGGTCTATGCCGGTGTGGGGGGCTTTGCCTGTATGCACATCATGAACATGTCCGATTTCTTCTCGACCATTCCCCTGGTGATCCTGCCGGTGTTTGGTGGTCTTTTCGGCATGGGTCTGGCGATGATCGTCGGCGCGTTTTCGACCCGTAACGCGGGCACGGTATTCGCCATGATCTCGCTGGGTGTGGGCGAATTGATCGCGGCCTGTTCCGTCATCATCGTCGCGTTCTTTGGCGGCGAGGAAGGCATCAGCGGCGACCGGACCTACGCACAGCCCTTCTTTGGCGTCGAATTCCTGCAACAGATCGAGGTCTATTACCTGACCGCTGGCTGGGTCGTGATCTCTGCCGCGCTGATGTACCTCTGGAGCCGCACCCCCGTGGGTCGCATGGCAAACGCCGTGCGCGACAATCCCGAACGGGCAGAGTTTCTGGGCTATTCCTCGCGGTGGGTCCGCTTCTACAGCTTTGTCGCCTCTGGCTTCTTTGCAGGTGTGTCCGGTGGGCTTTTCGCGATCAACTACGAAATCCTGACCGAGGAAAACCTGAACACCGCCTCGTCAGGGATCATCCTGCTGGTGACCTTCCTTGGCGGCGTCGGGTTCTTCTTTGGCCCGATCATCGGGGCCATCGCCTTTACCCTGCTGCAAACCGTTCTGAGCCTGTCGACCGAGCTTTGGGCCTTTTATGCGGGCGTCCTGTTCCTCTCCACGGTGATGTTCTTCCCCGGTGGTCTGGCAGGTCTGCTGATGATGCATGTGCCTGTGTTCAAGCTGGGCAAGGCATCGACGTTGATCATGCCCTATCTCAAGACGCTGCTGCCGGCGGCAATCGGTTTGATGGGGCTGGCGGCACTGGTCGAGATGACGTTCCACTATCGTCATGGGGCCACGGGTGACAATGAAATGACCGTCTTCTGGACCACATTCGACAGCCACACGCTGATGCCATGGCTGGTGGCCGGTGCGATAACGCTGATCGGGCTTGGCATTGCCAAGGCCACAGCACCCGCACTGAAAGAAGCATGGAGTGAAGCAAACACAGCAGGAGGCGCGTCATGAGCACACCCGCACTTGAACTGACTGGCCTCAAGAAAAGCTTTGGCAAGGCCGAGATCATCCGCGGCATCGACCTGAGCATCGGCAAGGCGGAACGTCACGCCGTGATCGGGCCGAACGGCGCGGGGAAATCGACGCTGTTCAACCTGATCACCGCACGGTTTGCGCCTTCGGCTGGAACGGTAAAGCTGCACGGAGAGGATCTGGCCGGGCTCGAACCCTTCCAGATCAACCGCAAGGGGCTAAGCCGCTCGTTCCAGATCACCAACATTTTTCCGGCGATGAGCGTGTTTGAAAACGTGCGCTGTGCGCTCTTGTGGTCGCAGGGCTATAAATACAGTTTCTGGAATCTGGTGAACCGGTCCCGTGAACTGACCGAGGGCGCGGACCGCATCCTTGACCAGATCAACCTGCTGGAACGGCGCAACCTGCCCGCGGGCACCCTGTCTTACGCCGAACAGCGCGCGCTTGAAATCGGGATCACCATCGCGGGCGGTGCCGATGTCATCATGCTGGACGAACCGACGGCGGGGATGAGCAATACGGAAACCGACTATATCACCGACCTGATCCTCAAGGTGACCGCGGGCAAGACGCTGATCATGGTGGAACATGACATGAGCGTGGTCTTCGGTCTCGCCGACCGGATTTCGGTGCTGGTCTATGGCGAAATCATCGCCACCGGAAAACCCGAAGAGGTGCGTGCAGACGCCCGCGTACAAGAAGCCTATCTGGGCGCCGCATTGGAGGCAGAACACTAATGATGCTCGAAGTCACGGATATGCACGCCTTCTACGGCAAGTCCCACATCCTTCAGGGGGTGAACCTGAACGTCAAAGAAGGCGAGATCGTCGCGCTTCTGGGGCGCAACGGGGTGGGGCGGTCTACCACCTGCAAGGCCATCATGGGCGAGGTCGAACCGAAAGGATCGGTCAAGTTTCAGGGGCAGGAGATCAGCGGCAAGAAAGCGTTCCAGATCGCGAATATGGGGATCGGCTATGTGCCCGAAAACCGCGATATCTTTCCCGGTCTCACGACGCGGCAGAACCTGACGCTGGGTCTGAAGCCGGGGCAGAAGGATGGCGCGGGCCGTTGGTCAATGCAGTCGATGTTTGACATGTTCGAAAACCTCGACCGCCGCGCCGACGTCGAAGCCTCGGTTCTGTCGGGGGGGGAACAGCAGATGTTGACCATGTGTCGCACGCTGATGGGCGACCCCGATCTGGTCATGATCGACGAACCCACCGAAGGTCTGTCCCCGCAGATGGTGCAGAAGGTCGCCGAGGTGCTGAAAGAGATCGCCAACCGCGGGATCTCTACCCTGCTGGTGGAACAGAAACTGTCGATCGCGATGGACATCGCGGATCGGGTCTATGTCATGGGGCATGGTCAGGTGGTCTATGAGGGCACGCCGGCTGAATTGCGCCAGCGTGATGACGTGCGCAAGGAATGGCTTGAGGTCTGATGACCTAAGCCAGACCATTACCAGTAAATCATCTATCGAAATCGTCGCGTTCCGCGGCCTCATCCTCCTGAGGCGCGGACGCGGCTCGGGAGGAAAGTTTTTTGGCGTTCGACACAAATAAGCTGGGCCGCATCGGGGACTGGATGCAGACCTATGTGGACCGCAAACGGTTTGCCGGGTGTTCGGTGCTGGTGGCGCAGGGCGGGCAAGAGGTCTACTTTGATGCCAAGGGCCAGCGCGACACGGATACCGGCCAGCCGTTCACCCGCGACACGATCGCCCGCATCTATTCGATGACCAAGCCCGTCACCTCGGTCGGCATCATGATGCTGGCGGAACGCGGGCTGTTCCACCTTGATGCGCCGGTCTCCGATTTCATCCCCGCTTTCGCCGATATGCGCTGCCTGATCGACGGCGCGACAGCGGCGGATCAGACCGAACCCTGCCAGACGCCGACACTGCACCAGCTGCTGACCCATACCTCGGGGCTGAGCTATCCGTTCAACCCCGGTATCACGGCGAAGGCGATGGACGAGGCCGACATCTTGTTCCGCGCCGATCAGGGATCGCTGACAGAGATGACCGACCGCGTGGCCGCCTTGCCGCTGGCGTTTCACCCCGGCACCCGTTGGGAATATTCCGTGGGCATCGACGTGCTTGGCCGCGTGATAGAGGTCGTTTCGGGCAAGTCGCTAGAGACGTTTCTGGTTGATGAAATCCTCGGCCCCCTTGGCATGGACGAAACGCGGTTTTCCGTGCCCGCAGGTGGCATTGACCGCTTTGCCTCGCTCTATACCCCGCTGGCAGGCAGCGCCTATGGCATGAACGCGGCCAAACCAGAGACGCCCGTGCTGCGCTGCGTGGACAAGCCCGACACCTCCCCCTTCCTGAACGCCGAGATGCATTCTGGCGGCGGCGGGCTGGTGGGCACCATTGATGATTACCTCAAGTTCGCCGAGATGCTGCGCACCGGTGGGGCGGGGCTGATTTCGCCCAAGACGCTCGACTTTATGATGCGCAATCATCTGCCCGGCGACATCGCGTCGATGGGGCCTGCCAGCTTTGCCGAACAACCGATGGAAGGGATGGGCTTTGGCCTTGGCGGTGCCGTGGTGCTGAACCCCGGTCGCGTCCGCGTTCCCAGCAGCCTAGGTGATTTCAGCTGGGGCGGCATGGCCTCTACCTTCTTCTGGGTTGATCCGGTGCTGGATCTGTCTGTCGTGTTCTTCACGCAGCTTGCGCCGTCCAGCTCGTACCCCGCGCGCCCCCAACTCAAGGCCCTCATCCACGGAGCGATGACATGAACGATATCCTTTGGACCCCGACAAAAGAGCGCGCCGATGCCTCGACCATGGCGGAATTTGAACGGTTCCTGAAAGACCAACGCGGGCTGACGTTCGACGACTATAACGCCATGTGGGAGTGGAGCGTGACCGACCTTGACGGGTTCTGGTCCGCGATCTGGGACTATTTCGACGTACAGGCCAGCGCGCCCTACACGACCGTGATGGCGAAGCGTCAGATGCCCGGTGCCGAATGGTGCCCCGGCGCGATGCTGAACTACACCGACCAGATCATGAAGCATGTGGACAGCCAGCCTGACGGCGATGCAATGATCGTGCAGTCCGAAACCTTTGGCCGCAAACGTCTGTCGTGGTCCGATCTGCGCGCACAAGTGGCAAGCGTCGCCGCGCATCTGCGGGATATGGGCGTGACCAAAGGCGACCGCGTTGTTGCCGTGCTGCCCAATACCGAAACCGCGATGATCGCCTTTCTGGCCACCGCGAGCATCGGCGCGATCTGGTCGCTTTGCGCCCCCGATATGGGGCATGTCGCAATTCTGGACCGGTTCAAGCAGATCGAACCCAAGGTGCTGATCGCGCAAGACGGCTATGTCCACGCGGGCAAAACCGTGGACCGTCGCGAAATCCTCGCGGGGCTAGAGGCGGCGCTGCCCAGTCTGGTGCAATGCGTCACGGTGCCCTTTGTCGGGGATCTGCCGAAGGGGCATGTGACGTGGGACAGTCTGCTGGACCGCGACGCGCCCTATGAAAGCACGCAAGTCCCCTTCGATCATCCGCTGTGGATCGTCTATTCTTCCGGCACCACCGGCAACCCCAAGCCGATCGTGCACGGGCATGGCGGGATCATTCTGGAATCCGCAAAACAATCGCTGCACCATGATCTTCGGCGCGGCGGGCGCTATTGCTGGCTGACATCCTCGGGCTGGATCATGTGGAACTCGCAGTTCACCGCACTGGGGCAGGGCACCACGGTCGCGATGTTCGACGGGGCACCAAATTATCCTGACATGGGCGTGATCTGGCGCTTTGTCGCGGATGAAAAGCTTGATTTCTTTGGCGCGGGCGCGGCCTTCTTTAGCGGTTGCATGAAGGCAGGGCTGACCCCACGCGACGAGGTCGACCTTTCTGCGCTGCGCTCGCTCGGCTCGACCGGGTCACCGCTGAGCTCTGATGCCTATGACTGGATATACACACAGGTGAAAGAGGACGTCTGGCTGGCGCCTATCTCGGGCGGAACCGATCTGGCGGGGGCCTTTGTGCTGGGCCATCCCGGCATGCCGGTGCGCGCAGGTGAAATGCAGTGCCGCGCGCTTGGCAACGCGGTGCGTGCCTTCGACGAGGATGGCAATGACCTGACCGGCGTGGTGGGCGAATTGGTCTGTACCGAGCCACTGCCGTCGATGCCGCTGTTCTTCTGGGGCGACGATGATGGCAGCCGCCTGCACGACAGCTATTTCGACACCTATCCCGGCATCTGGCGCCACGGCGACTGGATCGAGATCAACGAACACGGCGGGTCGGTGATCTATGGCCGCTCTGACGCCACGATCAACCGCAAGGGTCTGCGCCTTGGCAGTGCGGAAATCTATCAGGCCGTCGAAGGGCTGGACGAGGTGATGGACAGCCTTGTTGTCGACCTCGAATTTCTGGGGCGCGAAAGCTTTATGCCGCTCTTTGTGGTGCCAGCCCAAGGCGTCGCCTTTGATGACGCCTTCAAGGACAAGATCAACGCGGCAATCCGCAAGAACGTCTCGGCGCGGTTCATCCCGAACGAGATCATCGAGGTCGCCGAGATCCCCCGCACCCTATCTGGCAAAAAGCTTGAGGTTCCTGTGAAAAAGCTATTGCTTGGTCAGGATCCGGAAAAGGTGGTGAACAGGGATTCAATGGCCAATCCGGACAGCTTTGATTTTTATGTCGCCTACGCCAATGCGCGTGCGACCCAGAAGGACTGAACCCAGATGACCGACGTGGCCCGCCAACTCCTTGAATTGCTGGATATCGAACAGCTTGAGATCGACCTGTTCCGCGGCATCGGATCGGGCGGGGAAACCACCACGCGCATCTTTGGCGGCCATGTTATCGCGCAGGCGCTGATGGCCGCCTATCGCACGGTGCCGGACCGGATGTGCCATTCGCTGCATGCCTATTTCATCCGTCCCGGTGACCCGTCGATCCCGGTGATCTATCAGGTGGACCGTGCCCGCGACGGGGGCAGCTTTACCACGCGGCGGGTCGTCGCGATCCAGCACGGCAAGCAGATCTTCAACCTCTCGGCGTCGTTCCACGTGCCCGAAGAGGGCTGGGACTACCAGCACAAGATGCCTGACGTGAAAGGACCGGAACACTGGCTTGACCGCCCCGACCTGCGCGAACCCTATATCGAAAAAATCTCGCCCAAACACCGCGACGATTTCCTGCGCGAACGCCCTATTGAGATCCGCGAGGTTGATCCGCGCGATCTGTTCGAACCGGAAAAGACCTCGGACAAGAATTATCTTTGGTTCCGGATGGAGGCGGCAAAGGGGCAGTCCCCGATCATGCAGCACTGCCTGCTCGCCTATGCGTCCGATATGAACCTGCTCGGCTCGTCGCTGCGGCCCCACGGGCTGACGTGGTTCCAGGGGCAGGTCATGACCGCCAGCCTTGACCACGCCATGTGGTTTCACGCGCCGATCGATTTCTCTGACTGGCATCTGTACGAACTCGACGCCCCCTTCACCGGTGGCGCGCGCGGGTTCAATCGCGGGCTGATCTACAACCAGAACGGCCAACTTGCCGCGACAACGGCGCAGGAAGGGCTGATGCGCCCCTATAAAAAGAAAGAAGCTGCTTCATGACACAGACGGGGGGCCGCTATCCGGGTTGGCGACCGGGGATCGAACTGCGCGACGACTGGCTGGGACTGGTCCCCGAGACCGCAATCGACCCGCTGCGCGAGATTGTGGACCCCCACCACCACCTCTGGCGTCACGGCACGCCCGATGCCCCCGCCGTCTACGAGATGGACGCGCTTTGGCGTGACACCGGCGCCGGGCATAACGTGGTGCAGACGGTCTATATCGAATGTCGGTCCTATTGGGATCGCGACGCCCCCGCGCATCTGCAATCGGTGGGCGAGACCCGTACCGTGGCGCAAATGGCGGCGCAGACGCCGCGCGGTCAGGCGCAGATCGCGGGCATCATCGCGCAGACCGAACTGGTGCTGCCCCCCGACCAGCTGCATGCCGCGCTCGACGCGCATGAGGCCGCAGGGAACGGGCTGTTCAAAGGTATCCGCAACTCCGGCGCGCGCGATGCGGAACCGCAGCATCTGGCAATCCCCGGACGTGGGGTCGAAAACCAATACGGTGACCCTGATTTCATCCGTGGTGCCGAGATCCTTGGGGATCGTGGGCTGACGCTGGACAGCTGGCATTACCACCATCAACACCAAGAGTTTCTGGACCTTGCCCGCGCGGTGCCACAGACCACGCTGATCCTTGACCACTTCGGCACACCCTTGGGCGTTGGACGGTTCGACGGCAAACGCGACGATATCTTTGCCGCGTGGAAAGACCATATGTCAGAGCTGGCGGAATGCCCCAATGTGATGGCCAAGCTGGGCGGGCTTTGCATGCCCGACAATGGGTACGGCTACATGCACCGCGACCTGCCACCGTCCTCGGACGAGATCGTAGAGACGCAGGGCAAATGGTACGCGCATATGCTGGATGTCTTCGGTGCCGAACGTTGCATGTTCGAAAGCAACTTTCCCGTGGATCGCACGGCGGTCAGCTATGTGGTGATCTGGAACGCGTTCAAGAAGATGTCAGCGCATCTGGATGACGCGGCGCAAGCGGCGCTTTTTTCTGGCACTGCGCGGCGCGTCTATGGGCTGCCGCCCGCGTGACGCGGACGGCAGATTTTTACTTTAGGCGAATTTGAAAAAGCACAGTTTGTTGCCATCAAGGTCGCGGACATAGGCCCCGTAGAACCGGTCCGGCACCCTTTGCCCCGGCGCGCCCTCGTCTGTCGCACCAAGCGAGATCGCCTTGGCGTAGATCTCGTCCACTTCCTCTTTGCTGTCAGCGGTAAAAGCGACCATCACCCCGTTGCCGGGGGTAGGGGCCTCTTTGTTGTAGGGTTCGCAGACAGAGATCATGGGCGTGCCGCCGCCGGTGCCGATCATGGCGATCCGGCCGCTGTCAATCAGCACCTTGGCACCCTTGCTTTCGAACAGGTCGCAATAGAACTGCTTGGCGCGCGCCATGTCGCTGGTGCCCACGGTGGTATAGCCGATCATGATACATTCCCCTGCGGCTTTCTGCGGTCGCCGTACATCCGGTGCAGCTTGCGCATACCCCCGATCCAGCGATCGTAATTCTCGGTTTTCTTGCGCATATACTCCAGCACTTGCGGGTGGGGCAGCACAAGGAACGTCTCGTTGCGGATGGTTTCCAGACAGGCTTCGGCCACGGGTTCCGCTTCAAGCAGACCGTCGAGCGCGGCGACAGAATCTTCGTGACCGCGGGTCATCTCGCTGCGGACAGCCTGAGGGCAGAGCACCGACACCTTGATGCCGTCGTCACCATGGGACATCGCCAGCCATTCGGCCACGGCAACAGCCGCGTGTTTGGTCACGCCGTAAGGCGCGCAGCCGACCTGGTTCAGCAGACCTGCCGCCGACGCGGTGTTCAGCAGATAGCCGCCCCCGCGTTCGGTCATGCGCGGCACCAGATGACGGGCCGCCCAGACGTGGGCCATCACATTGATGTCCCAGATGCGCTGCCAGTCTTCGTTCGGCACTTCCATGCCGCCCGCGATCAATATGCCCGCGTTAGAGCAGAACAGATCAATCGGGCCGATGTCGTTTTCCACGGCATCGATCATATCCGCGATCTCTTGCTCGACACCGACATTCACACCGAAAGCCACGCCGTCGATTTCATCGGCAACCGCCTGCGCGCCCTCCTTGTTGAGGTCGACACAGACGACTTTCTTGGCCCCTTCCGCGGCAAAGCGGATGGCCATCGCCTTGCCGATGCCGCTTGCGGCACCGGTGATGACGATGATTTTATCCTTCAGTTCCATAGCAGCCCCTTACGTCCACATGTTCGACCCGCCACAAACGGTCAGCGCCTGACCGGTCATGTAGCGGCTTGCATCAGAGGCGAGGAACACGGCGAGCCCCGCAAAATCCTCTGCCTCGCCAAGACGGCGGAGCGGGATCTCGTTCTTGATGCGTTTCTCGACATCGGGATTATCCCACAGCTCGCGCGCGAATTCGGTTTTCACCAGACCCGGGCAGATTGCGTTGAACCGCAGCCCCTTGGGCCCGAATTCGGCGGCCAGGTTGCGCACAAGGCCGATCAGGGCCAGCTTGGACATGCCATAGGTGCCCAGCATGACCGACGGTTTGAACGCCCCGATGGACGAGGTGAACGCCATCGACCCGGCGCCTTTCTCGATCATGTCGGGGGCCACCATCTGTGCCAGCCAAAGATTGGACAGCACATTGGCGTTCATCGTCTTTTCATAGGCGTCATCTGGGATCTCGGACGTGGGCCCATAGTAGGGGTTCACGCCCGCGTTGCCGATCACGATGTCGATCTTGCCTGCCAGCTTGTGGGTCTCATCCACCAGCGCTTGCAGCTGCTCTTTGTAACCAACGTTGCAGGCGACGCCGAACGCCTTGCCCTTGCCAAGCGCGTTGATCTCGGCGGCGGCGGCGTCCAGCTGGTCTTGCTTGCGCGCCGAGATGACGACGGTCGCGCCATGCTCGGCCAGACCCTTGGCCATCGCCAGCCCCATGCCCTTGGAGGCGCCGGTCAACAGCGCCACCTTTCCGGTCAGATCGAATAGGGTCATACGCCACCTCGCGTACGGCCTGTGGCGATCTCTTCACGGGCGCGCGATGTGCGCAGGTTGGATTCCTGATAATCCTTGACCTCGGCGCGGGCGATCACGTGGTGGTGGACCTCATCAGGGCCATCCGCATAGCGCAGCGTGCGCTGCGACGTGTACATGCCCGACAGCGGCGACCACTGCGAAATACCTGTCGCACCATGCACCTGCATCGCCTGATCGATGATGTTGCAGACCTTTTCCGGCACCATCGCCTTGATCATGCTGACCCAGATGCGAGCCTCTTTGTTGCCCAGAACGTCCATCGCCTTGGCGGCTTTCAGAACCATCAGGCGCATGGCTTCAATCTCGATCTTGGCGCGAGAGATCGTTTCCATGTTCTTGCCCAGATCGATGATCTTCTTGCCAAAGGCTTCACGGCTCAGCCCGCGTTCGATCATCAGGTCCAGCGCCTTTTCCGCCGCCCCGATAGAGCGCATGCAGTGGTGGATGCGGCCTGGCCCAAGACGCACTTGGGAGATTTCAAAGCCCTTGCCTTCGCCCCAAAGGATGTTTTCCTCGGGCACGCGCACATTGGTGAACTTGATGTGCATGTGACCGTGCGGCGCGTCGTCGTGACCAAAGACATGCATCGGGCCGACAATTTCAACACCGGGGGTGTCGATCGGCACGAGGATCTGCGACTGCTGGCGGAAAGGTTCGGCGTCGGGCGATGTCTTGACCATGGTAATCATGATCTTGCAGCGCGGATCACCGGCACCGGAGATATAGTATTTCTCGCCGTTGATGACCCATTCACCGTTTTCCAGCACGGCAGAGGTAGAGATATTCTTGGCATCCGAGGACGCCATATCGGGTTCGGTCATCGCGAAGGCCGACCGGATTTCACCGGCCAACAGCGGCTTGAGCCATTTTTCTTTCTGCTCTGGCGTCCCGATCCGCTCCAGCACTTCCATGTTGCCGGTGTCAGGCGCGGAACAGTTCAGCGATTCAGAGGCCAGCGGGCTTTTGCCAAGCTCGGCCGCGATATAGGCGTAATCGAGGTTCGACAGACCTTCACCGGTTTCGGCATTGGGCAAAAAGAAATTCCACAGCCCATTTTCACGGGCCTTTTTCTTGGCGGTTTCCAGCAGCTCCAACTGGCCGGGCGCGTGTGACCAGCGGTCGGCACGACCTTCGCCAAGGCGGAAATACTCGTCGGTGATCGGATCTACATTTTCGCGGATGTGTTTGATGACGGCGGCCAACAGCGGCTTGGCCTTCTCGGACATCTCGAGATTATTCATTCCGGCCATAGCTTCGTTATGTGACATAGAGTGCCTCCTGGCAGTTGGTTCGATTATTTATTGACCCAGTTGGGTTTGCGTTTTTCGACAAAGGCGTTCACGCCTTCCTTGAAATCTTCGGTTTTGCTGAGGTCCGCGATCACCTCGCGTGAATAGGCGATGCTGTCTTGCATCCCGTCGCGCTTGTACATGTCGTTCAGGACGCGTTTCGTAGCCTTGACCGCCGACGGCGACACGGCGCACAGTTCCTCGGCCTTTTCCATCGCTTTCGCCATCAGCTGGTCGGCAGGATAGACCGCGTTGACGCAGCCCATCGACAGCGCCTCGTCGGCCATGATGGTGCGGCCGGTGAACATCATCTCTTGCGCGGCAAGCCGCCCGATATAGCGCGACAGGCGCTGCACGCCGGACGCCGCGGCGAAGAAGCCGACCTTGACCTCGGGCAGGGCGAATTTCGCCTGATCAGAGGCGAGGATAATGTCGCATGACAGCGCCGTTTCAAACCCGCCGCCCATGGCGAAACCGTTGACGGCTGCGACGATGGGCTTTTCCAGATCGAAACGCGAGGACAGACCGGCAAAGCCGCTGGCAGGCATTGTCGCCTTTGACCCGCCCGCAGCGGTGGCTTTCAGGTCGTTCCCCGCGGAGAACGCCTTGTCCCCCGCGCCGGTCAGAACCGCAACCCAAAGATCCTGATCCGCTGCAAATGCGTCCCAGCAATCGGCCATTTCATTGTGCATATCGACGTGCACGGCATTGTACACCTCGGGGCGGTTCATGGTCACAACAAGGATGTGACCCTTCTTTTCGGTGGTGATATATTGATAGCTCATACCTTCAGCCCTCCGGTGTCGATTTCAGTGAATTTCCCGCCATTCTTGGCCAGGTCGCGCAACAGCTCGGCGGGCGCGAATTCGGGGTCTTCGGCGCCCAGCTTTTCCATCACGTCCAGCACGGCCTGCGCACCGACCATATCGCCATAGAACATCGGGCCGCCCTTATCGGCGGGCCAGCCATAGCCGTTCAGCCAGACCACATCGATGTCAGAGGGACGCTGCGCCTTGTTTTCCTCGAGGATTTTGACCGCTTCGTTGATCATCGGATAGATGCAGATTTCGATGATCTGTTCCTGCGACATCTGGTTGGCTTCGGCGCCTGTGATGTCCTTGATCACACCGGCAACCACATCCGACGGGATCGGGCGGCGGGATTCATCATAGTCGTAGAAACCCGCTTGGGTCTTCTGGCCGCGACGGTCCATTTCACACAGCGCATCGCGGATCGGGTTTTCGGTCTTGGCCCCTTTGGACCAGCCGATATCCAGACCGGCCAGATCGGACATCTGGAACGGCCCCATCTTGAAGCCAAAGGCGTTCAGCGCGGCGTCCACATCCCAGGGCATCAAGCCCTGTTGCAGCAGCTTGTTGGCCTGTTTCTGGCGTGCGAACAAAATACGGTTGCCGACAAAACCGGGGCAAACGCCGACGAGCACAGCGATCTTGTTGATCTTGGCTGCCAGATCCATCGAGGTCGCGACCACATCATCAGCAGTATGTTTCGCGCGCACGATTTCGAGCAGTTTCATCACGTTGGCAGGCGAGAAAAAGTGCAGCCCGATCACGTCTTCGGGACGCTTGGTCATCGCCGCGATTTCGTCGATGTTCAACGCCGAGGTGTTCGTCGCAAGGATCGCGCCGGGTTTCATCACGCGGTCCAGCTCGGTGAAAATCTTGCGCTTCAGCTCCATGTCTTCGAAAACGGCTTCGATCACCAGGTCGCAATCGGCCAAGGCCGCCAGTTCCAGCTTGCCGTCAAAGCGATCCATCCGCGCTTCGACTTCTTCTTGCGGGAAACGGCCCTTATCGGCGCTGCGCTGGTAGTTGCCGCGCACGACCTTCAACCCGCGGTCCAGCGCTTCTTGCGTGGTCTCGACGATGGTGACGGGGATGCCCGCGGTGGCAAAGTTCATCGCGATGCCGCCGCCCATCGTACCCGCGCCGATGATGCCTACGGATTTGATCTCGCGCTGTTTGGTGTTGGCGGGCAGGTCCGGGACCTCCCATGCGGCTTTGCCGGCAGCACCGATATAGGCACCAATTTCTGCGTCGGTTGGGGTGTTCATAGTCTTCCTTTCTTCCGGCCCGGTTGGTGGGCCTTATGTGTCCAGACAGGCCGCGCGGATCGCACGGCGGTCAATCTTGTCGGTGGCACCACGGGTCAAAGGACCGTCCTGGCACCACAGTTTTTCAGGTATCTTGAATTTGGCCAGCCGCCCGTCGAGGTGCGCCGCCATATCGGCTTGCGTCAAAGGCTTGCCATCACGGGTCTGCACAGAGGCCCCGACGACTTCGCCCAAGCGCGCATCCGGCACGGAAAACGCGCAAGCCTCGATCACATCGGGATGCGTGTGCAGCGCGCCTTCGACATCCAGACAAGCGATGTTTTCGCCGCCCCGGATGATGATGTTCTTCTTGCGATCAAGGATGGTGATATAGCCTTCGGCGTCGATCACACCCAGATCACCGGTGCGCAGCCAGCCGTCTTGCATCGTCTCTTCTGTGGCTTCCGGCTTGTTGAGGTAGCAGCGCATATTGGCGGGGCTTTTGACGGTAATCTCGCCCAATTCGCCCTGCGGGACATCGTTGCCCTTGTCGTCCAGAAAGCGGATGTCTTGCAGCGGCGGATGCAGCTTGCCTGCGGCGTCGGGGCGTTTGTTGTATTCCTCGCCCACCATGCCGATGCCAAGCGCGTTCGTCTCGGTCATGCCCCAGCCTGTCGCGATATCGGCGGCGGGGAACTGGTTTTTCAACTGCGCGACCTGCGCCGCAGGGCGTTTCGCCCCGCCTGCGCCAAGCCAGGTGAGCGTCGGCAGGGTTTCCCCCATACGCTTTGCGGCTTCCAGCAGGTCGGCAGATTGCGTCGGCACCCCCAGAAAACGGGTCACGCCCTCGCGGTTGATCACGCGCACCGCTTCTTCGGCGTCCCACTTGTGTAACAAGGAGATCTTGGCACCAGCGGGCAGGCTAAGCAGAAACAGCGGATGCGTCGCGGTGACGTGGAACAGTGGCGTGACGATCAACCCCGACGGGCGCGGCGCGGGCGGTGCGCCGGGTTCAGGGGGGGCGACCAGCGGCGCGGCGACGGCCTGTAACAGCCAGCTGAACACCGCGCTAAGCGCACCACGGTGGGTCTGCACCACCCCTTTCGGCTTGCCCGTCGTGCCAGAGGAATACATCACCGCAAAATCATCGTCCGTGTCCAGATCGACCCCTTCGGGCGGCGTTTCGGCCATGCCCTGCATGAGGTCCGACAGCTTGTGTGGGCCCATCTCCTCGGCATCGCGCACGCCGATCAGACGCAGGCCCAGATCATCCTCGAGCGGTTTCATCCGTTCAAAACGGGGACCATCGGCAAAGACCGTCTTGGCCCCGCTGTCTTGCAACGCATAGTCAAGCTCTTCGGTGGTCCACCACGCATTGACGAACACCACCACAGCACCCGCCGACGCGACCGCCAGCGTGAGCATGAGCAGTTCGGGGTAGTTGCGCATCGCGATTCCGACACGATCGCCGGTCTTGATCCCCAGCGTGTCGCGCAGCCCGTTGGCAATGCGGTTCACATCGGCGGTGAACGCATCATAGGTCCAGCGTTCATCCTGATAGACCAGAAACTCCGCCGCGCCATTTCCCTGGATTTCGCGGCTCGCCTGGATCAGACCGCCCAGGGTTTTCGGGATATTCTTGAATGTTTTATAGGTGACGCCACGGATATTACTTTCGGTTACTTCGAACGTCGGGTTCGTTGAAACCACGTGGCGAATGGCTTCTTCGGGGGTCATTGCGGTCATATGCACCCGCCCGCAGACAGCATAGATACAGATAGTGTGGCCATTTCGTCCTCCCTTATCGAGCCTGTTGGCGGACACTCCTCCACGATTGTCCGCGACTCTGATTTCTGCAGCCTAAGCGCTAAAATTCAAACTGCCAATACCGCATGATGGAACGATGTTCCGCAAGCTGACGTTTGACAGGATTTTACGCGCACCAAGGCCCTCCGCACGTGCGGCCCCATATCTCGGCGAAAATTGACCATGAATATAAAGGTAAGGAAAGCCCTACTTTCCCCGAAACCGGGGAAAGCGGCCAATGGCACCTGCGATGTCATTGAAACATCGCGTCACTTGCGGGGCGGCAGATCCCCCGCCGCAGCCGCTTATGTCGGCGTTCAGGTGCCGACGGTGCCGCAAATCAGCTCGGGGAGCCGCGTGGCAGGGGGCGTATTCCGGCTGCGCAGGCTGCGTACCACGCCATCAATCACCGTCATGCCAACACCGGGCAGATTACCCAGTTGCACAGATTCAAGCATATTTTTGCCGGGCGCATGCTGTGCCTGATCCATCAGGACGAAATCCGCGCATTTGCCGACCTCGATCAATCCGGTGTCCAGCTTGCGTTGCCGTGCGGTGTTGCCGTTGGCAAAGCAAAAGGCGACCTCGGCAGGTACATCGCCAAGCGACGACAGCATCGCAACCATGCGCATGATCCCCAAAGGCTGCACGCCAGATCCCGCCGGACCGTCGGTGCCAAGGATCAGCTGATCAAGCTTGTCCAACTCGCGCGCGGTGTTCAGCGTCAGCAAGGCGGCGCGTTCGTTCCCGTTGTGCACGATCTCAAGCGCGGCCTTGCAGCCCTCGCACAGGCAGATGATCTGATCGTCGGGCAGAGCAGAGTGCCCGCCGTTGATATGCCCGACCACATCCGTTCCGGTTTCAAGCACCATATCCGCATCGATCAACCCTGATCCGGGGATCGACGGGCCGCCGGTGTGGATCGTGCTTTGCATGCCGTATTTGCGTGCCCATCCGACCATCTGCGCGGCGGTCTTGCCGTCCTTGACCGTGCCCAGTCCGACCTCGCCCAGCAGGGTCACGCCGGCCTTGGCCATCTCGGCAAAGTCTTCTTCGACCATGCCCTGTTCGATCACCGGCGCGCCCGCGTGCACCTTGACGCCCGAGGGGCGGAAGTTTTCGTACCAACGCTGCGACGCGATCGCCATCGCCTTGAGACCGACGATATCCTTCGGGCGGCCCGGCATATGCACTTCGCCGGCAGAGATCAGTGTGGTCACCCCGCCGTGCAGCGTTGAATCGATCCACCCCAACTGCTGCTGGCGCGGGGTATAGTCGCCCACTACCGGGTGCACATGGCTGTCGATCAACCCCGGTGCCAGCGTCGCGCCATGGGCGTCGACTTCTGTCGTGGCCCCGTCGCAATCCATATCCTTGGCATAGCCCCATTCCGTGATCTTCCCGTCCATCGCGATCAGGCAATCCCCGTCGGCAATGGGGTCTTCCATCTTGCCGGTCAGGATCATCCCGATGTTCCGGATCACGAGTTTTGCAGAAGTGTCTGACATGGGGCACGCCTTTCAAGCAGCATCAGTTTCATTTGAACGCTAACAGAAAAATGCGACCGATCAAGATGAAACACTTGACAGATAATCATTCGTATACAAACAATAATACATCCGCAGCCGATAAGGACTTTCCATGGACGCCGCTTCTCTCTCTCGCCCCAGCTTTCCGATCCCCGCAGGTGTCTTTGCCGAAACGGTGACGGAGGTGCAGCATTATACCGACAGTCTGTTCCGCTTCCGCATCACCCGCGACCCGTCCTTTCGCTTCCGGTCGGGAGAGTTCGTGATGATCGGGCTGCCCAATGCCGAAAAGCCGGTGTTCCGCGCCTATTCCATCGCGTCGCCGTCGTGGGACGAGGGGGTCGAGTTCTATTCTATCAAAGTACATGACGGGCCGCTGACGCAGCACCTGCAAAAGCTCAAGGTCGGCGATACCGTGCTGATGCGCCGCAAGCCGACGGGAACGTTGGTGAATGACGCCTTGCTGCCCGGAAAACGGCTGTGGATGTTCGCCACAGGCACCGGCATCGCGCCTTTCGCGTCGGTCATCCGCGACCCCGAGACGTATGAGAAGTTTGACGATCTGATCCTGTGCCACACCTGTCGCACCGCCGAAGAGCTGACCTATGGCCGTGATCTGGTCGCCAGCCTCAAGGCCGATCCGCTGGTGGGTGAATTAGCGCAAAGGCTGACCCTATACGACACGCTGACCCGCGCGCCGTGGCCACGCGAAGGGCGGCAAACCGACCTGATGGCGTCGGGCAAGATGTTCCGCGATTTGGACGTGCCGCCGATCTCTCCTGATCGCGACCGCGCGATGATCTGCGGGTCGATGGCCATGTTGAACGACACCAAGGCCGCGCTCGAATCCTATGGGCTGGTGGAGGGGGCGAATAACCGCCCTGCCAGTTTTGTGGTCGAAAAAGCCTTTGTCGGCTGACGACATGCGAATTGATTTGACACGAAGGCATCCGACGCACTTCTATTCGTATACCAACAAGTTTTATGCCCGCAGCAAAAGGTGACCGGATGAGCTACCTGACCGCGACGACATTGGATCAAGCGTTAACCACATTGGCCGCGGGGCCGGTGTCGATCATCGCGGGGGGGACCGATTGGTTCCCCGCACGCGGCGACCGTCCGGTGACGGGCGACCTGTTGGATATCACCCGCTTGCCAGAGCTGCGCGGCATCAGCCAAACAGACCAAGGCTGGCGTATCGGGGCGGCCACCACATGGACAGACATCATCCGTGCCGATCTGCCCGCCGCTTTCGACGGGCTCAAGCTGGCGGCGCGCGAGGTCGGGTCGATCCAGATCCAGAACGCAGGCACCATCGCGGGGAATCTGTGCAACGCTTCTCCTGCCGCCGACGGGGTGCCGCCGCTGCTGACCCTGAATGCCGAGGTAGAGCTTTGCAGCGCAAACGGGTCGCGGGTGCTGCCCTTGTCGCAGTTCCTGCAAGGCGTGCGCCAGACCGACCGCGCCCAGAACGAGCTTGTCACCGCCATCCACATCCCCGCGCCCCCGGCTGATAGTCACAGCAGCTTTGTCAAACTCGGTGCGCGGAAGTATCTGGTGATCTCGATCTGCATGGTCGCGGTGCTGGCAAAGATCGAGAGCGGCAGGCTCACCGATATCCGCATCGCCATCGGCGCCGCATCCCCTGTCGCGCAGCGGCTGACCGCGCTTGAGGATCAGCTTCAGGGTTGCGCCCTTGGCGATGTAGAAAACCGCGTGACTGCTGATCTGGTGCAAGCGCTGAGCCCCATCACAGATGCGCGCGCCAGCGCCGATTACCGCCTTGCCGCCAGCGTCACTTTGGTCCGCCGCGCTGTGATGCGCGCCTTGAAAGGGGCCCTGTGATGGATAAACCGACCACGACAGAAGTGACCTCTTTCACCCTGAACGGCAGCATTGCGCAGGTTGAACCGCTGCCCGGTGAACGCTTGTCTTACGCGCTGCGCGAGCGGCTGGACCGCAAGGATGTAAAGATCGGCTGCAACGCGGGCGATTGCGGGGCCTGCACTGTGCTGGTCGATGGCGCGCCGGTCTGCGCCTGCCTGATGCCCGTGCAGCAGGCGGTGGGGCGGCAGGTAGAGACGCTGGCGGGGCTGGTGAAAACCGACCGCGACGCGCAGGCATTGATGCAAAGCTTCCAGCACCATCAGGCCGCGCAATGCGGGATTTGCACACCGGGGATGATGGTCTCTGCCGTGGCGCTGTTGCGCGAGGTGCCGCAGCCGAGCGCGGCGCAGGTGCAGGATGCCCTTGGCGGCGTGCTGTGTCGCTGCACCGGCTATCGCAAGATCATCGACGCGGTGGTCGGGGCCCATGCTGCCGACGGGCTGACTGTCGCCTCTACCGCGCTTGGCCAGCCTGCGCGGCGGCTGGACGGGCAGGCCAAGGTCGACGGGTCAGAGGCATTTGGCGATGACGTTGCCCCAGCCGGTGCTTTGGTCGCGCGGGTCATCCGCGCGCCCCATGCCTCGGCCGGATTTACCTTCGGCGATCTTGAGGCATGGCGCATCGCGCAGCCCGGGATCCATTGCATCCTGACCGCAGATGACGTGCCCGGCCTCAACGCCTTTGGCGTGATCCCCGGCTTCATCGACCAGCCGGTTTTCGCTGTGAACCACATCCGGTTCCGGGGGGAGGCGGTTGCTTGCGTTGTAGGCGAGGCGGAGGCGATGATCGCCCTTGATCTGGAAAGCTTCCCCGTCCATTGGTCGCCACAAACTGCGCTTGCCGATACCGATGCCGCGACCGCCCCCGACGCGCCACAGCTGTTCGAGGATCGCAAAGGCAACATCATGTGCGGCGGCTTCGTGCAATGCGGCGATGTAGAGGCCGCGCTCGACGCCGCCGACGTCACGGTCGAGGCGCAGTATACCACCAGTTTTGTCGAACATGGCTATATCGAGCCAGAGGCAGGCTTTGCCCAAGTGATCGACGGGCGCATCCATGTGCACGCTTGCACCCAGGCGCCGGGTATGGACCGCGAAGCACTGGCCGCGATCCTTGACCGTCCCATGGCCGACATCCGCATTGTGCCGACGGCGGTCGGGGGCGGTTTCGGGTCCAAGATCGACCTGTCGTTGCAGCCCTTCATCGCGCTTGCCGCGCTCAAGACGGCTCGCCCCGTGCGCATGACCTATGCGCGCGCCGAGACGATGCAATCGACCACCAAACGCCACCCCGCGCAGATCACGATCAAGGTCGGGGCCAAGGCGGATGGGACGCTGTCGGGGCTGCGGTTCGACGGGGATTTCAACACCGGTGCTTATGCAAGCTGGGGCCCGACGGTCGCCAATCGCGTGCCGGTGCATGCCTCTGGCCCCTACCACATCCCTGATTATCGCGCACGCAGCCGTGCCGTGCATACCCATTGCCCCCCCGCCGGTGCTTTCCGCGGCTTCGGCGTGCCGCAATCGGCCATCGCACAGGAAACCGCCTTTGACCTGCTGGCCGAAAAGCTGGGGCTTGATCCGCTGGAGTTCCGTTTGAAGAACGCGCTGGCGGACGGGGTGCCCACGGTCTGCGGGCAGGTGTTCGATCAGGGCGTCGGCATCGCCCCCTGCCTAGAGGCGCTGCGCCCCGCGTGGGAGGAGGCGAAAGCCGAATGCGCCCGGTTCAATGCAAGGAATGACACGCTGAAACGCGGTGTCGGGATCGCGGGGGCGTGGTACGGCTGCGGCAATACCTCGCTGCCGAACCCGTCGACCATTCTGGCGGGTGTGAAGGCAGACGGAACGGTTGTACTGCACCAAGGCGCGATGGACATCGGGCAGGGGGCGAACACGGTGATCCCGCAGATCTTTGCCCAAGCGCTTGGGCTGTCGGTCGAGGGGATCAAGATCCTCGGCGGTGACACCGATATCACGCCGGACGCGGGCAAAACCTCTGCCTCGCGGCAGACCTTTGTGTCGGGCAATGCCGCGTTGAGGACGGGAGAGGCGCTGCGGGCGCGGATCCTGCGACAGGTCAATGCGGGCCCCGCCGCAAAGATCGGCCTCCAAGACGGGCAGCTCACCGTGACCGACGGCGGGCGCACGCAGCGCCTTGATCTAACGCGGCTGCCGGTCGATGCGCAGGGCTATGTGCTGCAGGCGCAGGAAAGCTATGATCCGCCAGTCAAACCACTGGATGAAAACGGGCAGGGCGTACCCTATGCGCAGTTCGGCTATGCCGCGCATCTGGTGGTGGTCGAGGTGGATATCGCCCTTGGCCTTTGCCGCCCGCTGCGCTTTGTCGCCGCCCATGATGTGGGGCGCGCGATCAATCCGTTGCTGGTCGAGGGGCAGGTACAGGGCGGCATTGCCCAAGGGCTCGGTATGGCGCTGATGGAGGAGTATATCCCCGGGCGCACCGAGAACCTGCATGACTATCTGGTGCCGACCATTGGCGACGTTCCCCCGATCGAGACGCTGATCCTGGAGGTGGCCGATGCCCACGGCCCCTACGGCGCGAAAGGTCTGGGCGAACATGTGCTGATCCCCACCGCCCCCGCGATCCTCAATGCTATCTACCATGCCACCGGTGCGCGCGTGACGCAGACACCGGCCACGCCGACGCGCCTGCGCGCCGCCCTGAAGGAGGCCGGACATGCCTGACGACCTGCGCGACCCCAAGCCTGTGAAAATCCGCTGCGATGCCTGCCCGGTGATGTGTTTCATCGCCGACGGCAAATCCGGTGCCTGCGACCGCTATGCCAACCACGCGGGCGAACTGGTACGCCTTGATCCGCTGACCGTGATCCAGTCGGGGGCCAAGGCCGTCGCTTTTCTGGATCAGGGCGACAACGCGCAGGACTGGGACGGCGACGTCATTCAAGGCGGGCGCGATTTCGTCACCGCCGTGGGGGCGGGGACCACCTATCCCGACTACAAACCCGCGCCCTTCATCGTCAGCCAAGAGGTCGAGGGCGTGGATATGATCACCGTCGTGACCGAGGGCATTTTTTCGTATTGCGGGGTCAAGGTGAAGATCGACACCGACCGCCACATCGGCGACGAGCGCGCCGTGGTGCGCGTTGACGGAGAGGCGATCGGCCATGTGATGACCTCGGAATATGGGTCCAAGATGCTGTCTTTGGGCGGGGTAGAACACCTGACCGGCGGCTCGAAGAAAGAAGGCCGCGTGACCTGTGACGCGCTGCTGCGCCTATGTAACCGTGAACCGGTCGAGGTCACCATCGACGGCGGCGTCACCATGGTGGTCGAGGCGGGCAAAGCGCCGATCATCAACGGCGTCCCGGAAAAGCTGATGCGCGTGGGCTGTGGGTCAGCGACCATCGGGATGTTCGCCAAACAGTGGCACGGGCATGTGGACGAGGTCGTCGTTGTCGATGATCACATCACCGGCGTGCTGACCGAACACGAGGCGGGCAAGGGGCTGGATATGACCCCCTCTGGCATCCGCGTGAACGGGCGGCGGTCGACGCCGGGGCGGTATTTTCAGGTGGCGGACCCCGGCACCGGATGGGGCGGCACCGATGTTGAAGACCCGCTGACCATCCTGCGTGATGCCGACCCGAAGCGTGCCTGGCCGGGGCTCCGGCTGCTGATGATCTCTACCACCGGAGAGCAATGGGCCTATTTCACGCTGGATGATGACCTGATCCCGCAACCAGCCGAGATCACGCCCGAGCTGCTGGTCGTCGCGGACCGCATCGCCGAGAATTGCGAACCCTCGCTGTGTTCGGTGCTGTTCATGGGGGGGGCGGGCGGCAGTCTGCGCGCCGGCGTGACAGAGAACCCCGTGCGGCTGACGCGGTCGGTCAAGGAATCGCTGACCCATGTGTCCTGCGGCGGGGCCGAGGCCTATGTCTGGCCGGGGGGCGGGATCACCGTCATGGTGGATGTCATGGATATGCCCACGAACTCCTTCGGTTATGTACCCACGCCCGCGCTGGTGGCACCGATCGAATTCACCCTGCGGCGCGAGGATTACGGCACGCTTGGCGGGCATATGGAGCATATCCAGCCCGTGCGTGATGTGGTCACCGATGATGTGCGACGGGTGGCGCAGCAACTGCTGCAACCAGACCCGAACGCGCGGGAAAACTACGGCTGGTCGAAGGACCAGACATGACGGCACAGGCGGCTCTTCTCCCCGGTGGCAGGCTGCACCTGTCCCACGGCCCGATTGATCTGGTCATCGGGGCGGATGGCGCGCGAGATCTGGCGTTTCGCGCGGGTTTTGATCGCTTTGGCACCATCCTGTCCGAACTGACGGCAGAGCTGCCCCTGCTGCGCCGCCCTGTGGGCACCAAACCGAAAGGCAAGATCGCCCGCGCCATGTACCGCGCCGCCTTGCCCCATGCCGACGGGCTGACCACGCCGATGATCTGCGTGGCCGGTGCCGTCGCGGCAGAGGTCTTGTCGGCCATGGTGGATGCCGCCGATCTGACCCGCGCCTATGTGAACAACGGTGGCGATATCGCGCTGCATCTGACCGAGGGCGCGCGTTTTGACGTGGGCATCGCGGGGCTGGACCGGCGGTCGCTTGGCACCGTCACGATCCGCAGCAATGACCCCATTCGCGGCATCGCCACCAGCGGGCAGGGCGGGCGCAGCCAGTCCTTGGGCATTGCCGACAGTGTCACCGTGCTGGCCCGATCCGCCGCGATGGCCGATGCGGCGGCGACCAAACTTGGCAACGCCGTCGATCTGCCCGCCCATCCCGCGATCCGGCGTAGCCCCGCGAACCGGTTGCACGACGACAGTGACCTTGGTGCGGCACCGGTGGTTACCCATGTCGGGCCGCTCTCTCCTGCCGATGTTAACCAAGCGCTTACCACCGGCGCGACAGCGGCGCAGGGTTTGCGCGACCGTGGCCTTATCTCTGGCGCAGCGCTTTTTCTGCGCGACCAACATACTGTTATCGGCCTGCCCGAAACACTCAAACCCCTAACGAAAGCCCCCGAATATGCCTGAGGTTATGACCCGCAAAATTGTCACCAGCGTCGAAGAGATTTTCCACGAAGGCGGCCCGCGCGCCAATACGCCGCTGAAACGCGGGTCGGTCATGGCTGTGATCCAAAACCCCTATGCAGGCTCTTATATCGAGGACATCCAGCCCTTTATGGAAGACCTCAAACCGCTGGGGGTCGCGATGGCGCAAAAGCTGCTGGCGGCGCTCGGGGTCGAGGCGGCACAGATCGAGGGCTACGGCAAAGGCAGCATCGTCGGCACGGGCGGAGAGTTGGAGCACGGTGCGCTCTGGCACGCCCCTGGCGGCTATGCGATGCGCGATGTATTGGGCGGATCGAAGGCGATTGTGCCATCGACGAAAAAGGTCGGCGCGGCGGGGGTGCGGCTGGATGTGCCTGTGACCCATGTCGATGCCTCTTATGTCCGCAGCCATTTCGATTCAATCGAGGTCGGCCTGAATGACAGCCCCCGTGCCGATGAAATGGCAGTGATCCTTGTGATGACCACAGGGGCACGTATCCACAACCGCGCGGGCGGCTTGGATGCAAAGGATATCGAAGGAAAGGATGGTTTGAGATGAGCGCCGAAATCCGCAAAATCGCCACTTGGGTCGAAGAGACTCACCGCGAGATCGGGCAGCAGATATCGCCCCCCACGCGCAAGGCCGTAGCTGTGGCCGTGATCAAAAACCCCTTTGTAGGCTCTTATACGGAAGATTTGACTCCACTGATGGATATTGGTGCAGAGCTGGGGGGATTGCTGGGCGATAAATGTGTTGCTGCCCTTGGGATCACCCCCGCGCAGGCCGAAAGCTATGGCAAGGCCGCGATGGTGGGCGAGGGGGGAGAGCTGGAACACGCCGCCGCGATCCTGCACCCGAAGCTGGGCGCACCGCTGCGGGTCGCGGTTGAAAAAGGGGCCGCACTGGTACCGTCTTCGAAAAAGATGGGCGGGCCGGGGCAGGTGCTTGACGTGCCTTTGGGGCACAAGGACGCCGCCTATGTGCGCAGCCATTTCGACGGGATCGAGGTGCGGTTGAACGACGCGCCGCGCGCGGGCGAGATACTGGTGGCCGTGGCTGTCACAGATTCCGGGCGCCCCTTGCCCCGTGTCGGCGGGCTGACCCATGCCGCGGCCGAAGGAAAAGACGGCCTGCGTTAGAGCCTATAGTTTCTCGAGCAGGGCCAGCAGGCGGTCGACCTCGCGCGGGGTGAGGTTGCCGACCGTCTCGGCCGAGATTTCCTGCGCGGTGGCAATCGCCTTGGCAGTCACCGCGATGCCCTCGTCGGTCAGCGAAATCTCCAGCCGCCGCATGTCGGTTTTTGACGGGGTCGAATGGACCAGCCCCTTTTTGCGCAACCGGTCGATCACGCCTTTGGTGGTCGCCGCGTCCATCCCGACCAGACGCCCCAGATGGTTCTGGCTGATCCGCGCCTCGTCGCGCAGCTTGGCCAACACCGCGAATTGTGTCGGCGTGATATCCGGCATCCGCCGGTTAAAGATTTCAAGGTGGCGCTGGTTCGCGAGGCGCAGCTTGAACCCGATCTGTTGTTCCAACGCATAGTCTGCGGGCAGGGTCAGGTCTTGTGTGGTTTCAACCAAGGTTCTTATCCAGTGCTCTTGGGTCAATGCGTATAGATTAGGCACTATCATCCCACGGTTTCCATCTGGGGTCTATATCAGATGGGGCGCAAGAAATTGTTTGACAGCTAACAATTTTTTGGTCCTTCATGAAGCTGTGCAGAGCAAGGAGTGAACCGATGTCCTTTGTCAGAAACGCTTGGTACGTTGCGGGTTGGTCTACCGACTTTGGCGATGAGCTGGTGCCGCTGACATTGCTTGCGCAGAACCTAGTAGCCTACCGCACCAGCGATGGCCAGATCGCCGTGCTCGAAGATCGCTGCCCGCACCGGCTGCTGCCGCTGTCCAAGGGCAAGCGCATCGGCGACACCATTCAATGCGGCTATCACGGCATGACCTTTGGCGCGGACGGGGCCTGCGTGCGGGTGCCGGGGCAATCGAACCTGCCCAAATCTGCCTATGTTGACAGCTATCCGGTGCTGGAACGCCACGGCATTGTGTTCATCTGGATGGGCGATGCCGACAAGGCCGACCCCGCGCTGGCGTTTGACTTGCCCGAGCTGGGTCAGGAGGGGTGGCACGTCCACCACGGGGACAAGCTGCATATCCGCGCAAATTACCTCAACGTTGCCGAAAACCTTGTTGATCCGGCGCATGTCAGCTTTGTCCATCCGACGACATTGGGCAATGCGGCCTCCGAAAACGTACCCGTGCACGTCAAAACCGCAGACGAGGTGATCGTGGCATGGCGCTGGATCAGAGACGCGGAACCCATCGGCTTTTTCAAGGCATTCGGCGGCTTTAGCGGCAATGTGGACCGCTGGCATTATTACTATCTGCACATGCCGTCGACAGCCGTGATTGACTTTGGGTCGTCTGATGCAAAGCTTGAACTTCCCGAAGATCAGCGCAACAAAGGCGTGCGTATCTTTGCGCTCCATTTCGTCACACCCGTGACAGAGGATTATACGATCGACCACTGGATGCACCTGCGCAACACCGCCCTTGGCGATGACGCCGCGTCGGACCAAATGGACGCGATGTTCCGCGTAGCATTTGCCGAGGACAATGCGATTTTGGAAGCCGTCCACCAAGAAGAACAGCGCCCCCAAAAACGCAAACCCATCCGCATCGCTATCGACAAAGCGCCCAACGTCTACCGCAAACGCATCCGCGACCGGATCGAGGCAGAGGCGACGGACGATCTGGGCGACCCCGTCGCACCGGTCTTTGTCCAGCATGACTGATCCATAAAAAGCAAAGCCGCAGCAGACGGCACACCCCAACACGAGAGGACCATCACATGAACAGAAAGACATTCCTGAACAGCGTCATAGGGGCCTTTGCCCTTGGCGTCACCGGCTTTGCCGCAACGGCGCAGTCGGGCGACCCGATCAAAGTCGGAGAGATCAACCACTACAAACGTCTCGCCGCCTTTGCCGAGCCGTATAAACAGGGCATCGAACTGGCGCTCGAGGAAATCAACGCCGATGGCGGTGTGCTGGATCGCCCGCTCGAATTCATCTTCCGCGACGATCAGGGCGACCCCGGTGAAGCGATCAAAATCGCCGAAGAGCTGATGACCAGCGAAGGCACCGTGATGATCACCGGTTCGATCCTGTCGAACGTCGGTCTGGCGATCTCCTCGGTCGCGGCGGAAAAGGGCTGGGTGTACCTCGCCGCCGAACCGCTGGCCGATGCCCTGACCTGGAGCCAAGGCAACCCCTGGACCTTCCGCCTGCGGACCTCGACCTATATGCAGGCCGCGATGCTGGCCGAACAGGCCGCCAAGACCGATGCCGTGAAATACGCGACCATCGCACCCAACTACGCCTACGGCAAAGACGCGGTGGCCGCCTTTAAAGAAGTGCTGACCGAACTGAAGCCCGAGGTCGAATTCGTCGGAGAGCAATGGCCTGCCCTGTTCAAGATCGACGCCGGCGCCGAGGTTCAGGCGCTGGAGCGGTCCAAGCCGGACGCGATCTATAACGTGACCTTCGGGCCTGACCTTGCCAAGTTCGTCCGCGAAGGCACCACCCGTGGTCTGTTCGACGGGCGCACGGTCTATGGCCTGCTTTCGGGCGAACCGGAATACCTTGAACCGCTGGCCGACGAAGCCCCCGAAGGCTGGGTTGTGACCGGTTATCCTTGGTATGACTTCTCGGATGAGGACGGCGCGAACAAGCCTTTCGTTGATGCCTATCAGGCGAAATTCGACGAAACGCCAAAGCTCGGGTCTCTCGTCGGGTATATGACCGCGCAAAGCATCGCCGCCGCGATCAGCAAGGCGGGATCGACCGAAAGCGACGCGATCCGTATGGCCTTTGAAGGGCTGGATGTGGCGACGCCCGTGGGCGACATCACGTTCCGCGAGATCGACAATCAGGCGACCATGGGTGCCTTTGTCGGGAAGACCATGCTCAAGGACGGTGCGGGCGTCATGACCGACTGGACCTATCTGGACGGCACCGACTACCTGCCGTCTGACGAAGAGGTGTCGAAACTGCGTCCGGCAGAATAATCCGGACCCGCAGCCAAGGGGGGAAGCCCCCTTGGCTGCATCTGACCCCATCCCCAACATCAAGAGGTGCCCATGGGCCTTTTCATCGCACAGATTCTGACTGGGCTTGCCAATGCGGGTGCGCTCTTCATGGTTGCCTCTGGGCTGTCGCTGATCTTTGGCGTCACGCGGGTGGTGAACTTTGCCCATGGATCGTTCTATATGCTGGGGGCTTATGTCGGCTATTCGCTGATGCAGGTGCTGCCGGGCATGGTCGGCTTCTGGGGTGCGATCCTGCTGGCGGGGCTGATCGTCGGGCTGATCGGGGTGATCGTTGAGATCTGCGTGCTGCGCCCTGTCTATAGCGCGCCTGAACTGTTCCAACTGGTCGCGACCTTTGGCGTGATCCTTGTCATTCAGGATCTTGCGCTGATGATCTGGGGCCCGCAAGATCTGCTGGGCCCGCGCGCGCCGGGGCTGAAAGGGGTGATCCGCATCATGGGGGAACCCGTGCCGCAATATGACATCGCGCTGATCATCATCACGCCCTTCGTCGCCATCGGCCTTTGGTATCTGATCACGAAAACCCGTGTCGGCACTTTGGTGCGCGCCGCGACGCAAGACCGCGAGATGGTCGGCGCCCTTGGGGTCAATCAGGCGTGGCTGTTCACGGGCGTTTTCTTTCTGGGCTGTGCGCTAGCCGGTCTGGGGGGCGCGTTGCAACTGCCCAAGGGCGGTGCCGATCTGCTGATGGATTTTAGCATTATCGGGTCGGTCTTTGTGGTCGTGGTTATCGGCGGCATGGGGTCGCTGCCGGGGGCCTATCTGGCGGCGGTGATCATTTCCGTCCTGAACGTTTTTGGCGTGACCTATGCGCCGCAGTCGACGCTTGTGCTGATGTTCGTCGTCATGGTGATCGTCCTGATGTTCCGCCCCTTTGGCCTGCTCGGGAAAGAGGAGATCGCGGGCGAGCACGGCCAGACCGGAGAGCCGGAGCGCCCGATCAAGCCCGCGGGCAATCGCATGCGCTTGCTGGTGATGGCGGGGCTGTTCATCCTTGCGCTGCTGCCGTTCTACGGCGGGAATTTCGCCGTGGTGCTGGTGACCGATATCATGATCTTCTGTCTTTTTGCCGCCTCGCTGCATTTCATGCTGGGGCAGGGCGGGCTGGTCAGCTTTGGCCATGCGGCCTTCTTTGGCGGGGGGGCCTATGCCGCGGCGCTGTTTGTGACCTATGCCGACACCCCGATGGAGCTGGCGCTGGTGCTGGCCCCGATCTGCGCGGGGCTGGCCGCCGTGGTGATCGGCTGGGTCTGCCTGCGGTCCACCGGTGTCTACTTCGCCATGCTGACGCTGGCCTTCGGGCAACTGCTCTGGAGCCTCGCGTTCCAATGGGGTGATGTGACGGGGGGCGATGACGGGCTGGTCAACATCTGGCCGTCCGATTGGGCGTCGGACAATGATGTCTATTACTACCTCGCTTTTGTCTTCTGCATCGGGGGCATCCTGCTGCTGCGCCAAGCGGCTCATGCGCCCTTTGGCTATGCCATGCGCGCGGCCCGCGACAGTGCGCGACAAGCCGAGGCGATGGGAATCAACACCAAACGCATCCAATGGGTCGCCTTTACCTTTGCGGGCATCATGGCGGGGCTCGCGGGCGGGCTGTTCGTCTTCTCCAAGGGCAGCATCTTCCCCAACGAGCTTGAAACCGCGCGCAGTTTCGACGCGCTGATCGTGGTGTTTCTGGGCGGGGTGAAGACCCTGTCGGGCGGCTGGGTCGGCGGAGCCTTCTTCGAGGGCGTCAAAGACTACCTGACCCGTTTCGAATACTGGCGCCTCGCCTTGGGCCTGCTGATCATCTTTGTCGTGATCCTTGGCCCCGAAGGTATCGTCGGATCGCTGCGCAAGGCGGGCGAACGCATTGGCCTGCTGAAAACACCGGAGGACGCGAAATGAGCCCGATCCTGTCTGTGCGCAACCTGTCCCGCAATTTCGGCGCCATCAAGGCCGTGGATGACGTGAGCTTTGATCTTGCCAAGGGCGAGCTGCTGGCGCTGATCGGCCCCAATGGCGCGGGCAAAAGCACCTGTTTCAATATGCTGATGGGGCAGCTCAAGCCGTCGTCGGGCACCGTGCAGCTGATGGGCAAGAACATTGCCGGCATGCAACCGCGCAAGATCTGGCGCATGGGGGTGGGGCGGACGTTCCAGATCACCTCGACCTATGCCTCGATGACCGTGGTCGAGAATGTGCAGATGGCGTTGATGTCGCATCACAAGCGGCTCTATTCCCTGACCACTTTCGCCCATAAACTCTACCGCGACGAGGCGCTGGCGCTGCTTGATACCGTGGGCATGGCCGACCAGTCCGAACGCCACTGCGCGGTGCTGGCCTATGGCGACCTCAAACGGCTCGAACTGGCGGTTGCGCTGGCCAATGACCCGATCCTGCTGCTGATGGATGAACCCACCGCAGGCATGGCACCGCGCGAACGGATCGCGCTGATGCAGCTGACCGCCGATATACTTGAGCAACGGGGCATCAGCGTGTTGTTTACCGAACATGACATGGACGTGGTTTTTGCCCATTCGCATCGCATCATGGTGCTGAACCGTGGCCAGCTGATCGCCGACGGCACCGTCGACGAGATCCGCAACAACCCGCAGGTGCAAGAGGTCTATCTGGGCGGCGGCACGCTGTTCAAAGCGCAGGAGGATGCCCATGCTTGAGGTGAACGGCGTCAATTCATTCTACGGCAAGGCGCAGGTGCTGAATGACCTGAACTTTACCGTGGATCGCGGCACTGTCGTTGCTTTGCTTGGGCGCAATGGTGCGGGCAAGACCACGACGATGAAATCCATCATGCAGCTGGTGCGGCCACGGCAGGGCAAGATCATCTATCAGCGCCAGGACATCACCGGCTGGCCCAGCCACAAGGTCGCGCGCAACGGTCTGGGCTATGTCCCCGAGGAACGCCGGATTTTCACCCAGCTTACGGTGCTGGAAAACCTGGAGGTCGGCCGCCAGCCCCCCCGCGACGGCTGCACCACCTGGACCGAGGATATGGTGTTCGACCTCTTCCCCAACCTCGCCGAACGCCGTCACAACCGCGGCAAGGCGCTGTCGGGGGGCGAACAGCAGATGCTGACCATCGCCCGCACCCTAATGGGCAACCCCGCGTTCATCCTGCTGGACGAACCCTCCGAAGGCATCGCGCCGGTGATCGTCGAACAGATGGCCCGTGTGATCCTGCAACTCAAGGCAGAGGGGCTGACGGTGCTGCTGTCCGAACAGAACCTGCATTTCGCGCAAGCGGTCGCCGATGGCGTGGTGATCATCGAACACGGCACACAGAAATTCGTCGGCACCCTCGCCGCGCTGCAATCGCAGCCGGAAATCCGGGATCAGTATCTGTCGGTTTAGGGGCGGTGCCCGCGATCACAAGGCTGGTTCAGGCAAACGTCTCTGCCACGATTTCTTTCGCGAAAGCCGCATCCAAGACGCCGCGGTTCAGCAAGCGATACCAGAATGCACCGTGGATCATGGTCGACAATACCTCGACGTTGCGCGCGGGTGAAAGCGCCCCGTGGTCCTGCGCCCGACGCAGCATCAGGGTCATCATCTGCTCGCGCGGCAGAACGAATTTGGCATGGAACGACGCGTGAAACTTCGCGTCTTGCTGTGACGATGCAATCAGCGACCGGATGGTTCCGCCGTCCAGCTTCAGGTGTTCGAAAACCTTGATCAGGAAGTCTTCAAGCTGCGCCCTATAGTCTTGCGCGCGATCCAAAGGCGGTTCAGCGGCATAAGAATTCGTCGCCTCGAAAATCGCTTCGAGGATGAGGTCCGCCTTTGTGTCCCAGCGGTTGTAAAGCGTTTGGCGTGCAACGCCCGCCTCGGCAATAATCGCCGCGATAGAGACCTTTTCGTACCCCGTTTCCCGCACAAGCCGCAGTGCGGCGGCTTTCAAAGCGGCGCTGGCTTCCTCATTCGCGGGGCGTCCGCCCGACTTTTTTACCGACATGCACAGCTCCTGTTCATCGATGCAGCGTGGTATGACATTGATTGTTAGACTGCGATCTACTAAATGCAAGTAGACCGCAGTCTATTATCCCGTTGGAGCGAAGATGTCTCAAATTTCCCTATCCCCCCGCCGCGCGTTCGCTGTGACCGCGACCCTCGGCCTGCTCTCCCTTTTTCCGCCCTTGGCAACCGACATGTATCTGGCTGCCCTCGGGGATCTTGCGACGTCGATGGACGCCACCCATACGGCGGCCGAGCTGTCGCTTTCTCTCTTTTTTCTGGGGCTCTGTTTCGGGCAAATCCTGATCGGCCCGTTGACCGATACCTACGGACGTAAGGGGCCGCTTTTGATCGGCACCGTCCTTTTCACCGTGACCTCTCTTGTTCTGCCGTTGCTCAGCGACATCGCGTGGTTCAACGCACTTCGTTTCATACAGGCCATCGGGGCGAGCGCGGGCATGGTCGTGGGGCGCGCCATGGTCAAGGACCTGTACGAAGGGCGGAAGGCGGCGAAAGTCATGACGGTGCTTGTCATGTTGCTGACGCTTGGCCCCATCGCCTCGCCCACGTTGGGCAGCCTGTTGCTTGAAGCGTTTGGCTGGCGTTCCATCTTTGCGACAATGGCCCTTATCAGCCTTGTCGCGCTGGTCTTGTCCGTGATCACCCTGCCCGAGACATTGCCCGCCGAAGGCCGCCAGCCTCGGCCCTTCCGCACGGGTGCAAAAACCGCCAAGCGGCTCCTGTCCGAGCGCGGATTTCTCATCATGGCGCTGGTTGCGGGGCTTATTCAAAGCGGCATGTTCGCGTTTATCACGGGATCCTCTGGGGTGTTCCAAGGGATCTTCGGGCTGAGTTCAATCGGCTTTGGGCTCATGTTCGCGGCTATTGCGACCGCGCTTATCATCTTTGGCCGCATCAATGGCATGCTGTTGAACCACTATAGCCCCGAACAGATCCTCACCGCCGTCTTGCCGCTGTTTTTCGCCGCTACTTTGGTGCTGGCGCTGCTGTCGCAGACAAGCTCGCTTCTGGTATTCGCCATCCCGCTGTGGATATCGATTGGCTGCGTCGGGCTGCTGTCGGCGAATGCGATGTCCATCGCGATGTCGCTGACAGAGAAAGCTGCCGGCATGGGATCGGCGTTGCTGGGGGCGATCCAGTTCGCCCTTGCCTTTGCGGTCTCGACCTCTGTCGCGATTGGCGGGGCGGGTACGGCGCTCCCCATGTCCCTCGGGCTTGTGGTCCCCGCGGGATTGGCAACGGTATTGTTCTTCGCGGCGGGGCGCTTCACCGTGCTCTCGTCATCGCGACTGACCTCCTAAGCCCCATGCGTGTTGAGGTGGGCAGCCGCAGCCGCCCCGACACCCGCGCAGGCGATCTGCGGTAAAGCGGACTGCCTGCGCGGGGTCTAGACATGGCTCTTCTTGATCAAGGCGGCCTACACGCTTTTCAGCAAGCGCAGCGCGTCATAAATCGCGGCGTGGGTGTCGCGGGCCGACACGGCTTCGCCAATCCGAAACAGCTCAAACGCGCCATCCGACAGCGACATCCAGGCGTTACTGGCACCGCAAATATGAGCCGGGATATAGGTGCGGGCGACCGCTTGGGTTGAACAATTTTTCACATAATTCTAATTATGGGCGAAACAACTATAGGAGGGTGCGCGCTACCCTCAAGTGCGACTCTTGTTAGAAAACAGTAGTTTATCTAATGAGAGGAATCGTTATGGGAGCCGTTTACGACCAACTGAGTATCACAGAACGACGCAAGATAGAACGCTGGAGACACGCGAAGGTCCCAGTTGACGAGATGGCACGCGTTCTGAAACGCTGCAGGTCCACGATATTCCGCGAGCTAAAGCGCAACCATTTCTCGGACGAAAGCATGCCCGGATGCGATGGCTATTACGGTGCCGCGGCCCATATGATGCAAGCGGATCGTCGTGCCCGGGAGCGCAAGCTGATCAAACATCCTGAGCTGTGCAAACGCGTGATTGAGCGCATCAAGAACGGTTGGACACCAGAGCAGATCAGTAACCGTATGATCCACGAGCGCGCTCCCCTCAGGGTCTGCCAGGAAACCATTTATCGCTACATCTATTCCAAGGAAGGTCAGCGCGAAGACCTGTGGTGGTATCTACCGACCCACCGTGTCGCCCGCAGACCACGTCGCACCAGAAGGCGCAGAGAACCCAAATTCCACCGCGATGTCAGTATCCTGTTCCGCCCAGATGATGTCGCGCATCGTCGGCAATTTGGCCACTGGGAAGCTGATTTGATGCTGTTCAAACAAAAGCTTGGCCAGAACAACGTCACCTCACTGGTTGAGCGCGTCAGCCGCTTCACCGTGATCCTGAAGAACCCGAACAAGCGCACCAAACCGGTCATGGGAAAGATAATGAAGTCTCTCAAAGACCTCCCCCTCATCGCCCGCCGGTCCATCACTTTTGACCGCGGAACCGAGTTTGTCAGCTGGCCCCACCTACAAGCCGAGATCGGAACCCAAACGTGGTTGTCTAATCGCAAGGCC
>NZ_DCAN01000004.1:0-637 GCF_002311545.1 Sulfitobacter sp. UBA1132
CATGATCGTGATGACCGGGGGACGCGAGACCAGATCTTTCGGATCGTCTTCGGCTTCCTTGATCACGTCTTCAACGTCAGCGTCGGAAACGCGCACCACTTTGTGGCCGAATTCCTCGATGATCAGCTCGGCTGTGTCAGCGTCGATGGTTTCGTTCTGCGTGACCATCATGCCGTTTGTCATCAATGCTTTGACGACAGCGCCAACGCGTTCGGCCATCCGGTTCGCCAGTTCGGAAACCACGATCGCCGGAGGCAGGTTGACGTTGCGCACGACCTTTTCACGCTCAACCGAACCGCCCATTGCCTTCTGGCGCTGGCGTTCCTGCTTGCGTTTCATCTGCGCCATGGACCGTTGACGGCCACCTTCGCCACCGGACAAAGCCTGGTTCAGCGTCAGTTTGCCGGAACGACGACTATCGTCGCCACCCTTGTTGCGCTTGTTGGTTTCCTCGCGGTCGCCTTCTTTCTTGCGGGCCGCAGGGGTCGGTGCGCCGGATTTGATGTTCGGCGAACGCGGCGCAGCAGGGGCCGCTGCGGGGGCTGCGGCAGCGGCTGCTGCGGCTTCCGCTTCTTTCTTGCGGCGCTCGTCCTCTTCGGCTTTCGCCTTCAGGCTTTCCTCGCGCTCACGCTCTTCG
>NZ_DCAN01000004.1:693-1008 GCF_002311545.1 Sulfitobacter sp. UBA1132
CTTTCCTCGCGCTCACGCTCTTCGGCTTCTTTCGCCTCGATCTCGGCACGACGACGCTCGCGGTCTTCCGCGCGGGCCTTTTCCTCGGCTGCGCGTGCTTCGGCTTCTTCCGCCTCGCGGGCGCGGGCAGCCTGAACCGCCTTCAGCCGGCGTTCCATTTCGGAATCGGTGATCCCTGCCGGACGCTTGGAGGGATCCCCGAGCGATGGATTGCTACCGCCGCCGGCTTTTGCGCCAGCAGGTTTGGGCACCACAACGCGCTTGCGCTTGGTCTCGACCACGACGTTTTTCGTCCGCCCGTGGCTAAAGCTTTGC
>NZ_DCAN01000004.1:1115-2530 GCF_002311545.1 Sulfitobacter sp. UBA1132
CATGAAGCTCGTCTATCCTTTCGGGTGACCGTTGCCACCCTCGTTTATGCGCACGCCTTTTAACCGCTGAGCCTCCTCTACAACACGAGAGGTAAGACCACCAGAGGCGAGCGCCCCATGTATCACAGTTTGGCGTCCGAAAGCCAAACCCAATTCGTCTGCCGTCAGCCAGCCAATGTAATGGCCGTAATGCGGCGTGCTTAGTTTCGATTTGCCGCGGCCCGATCCATCTACTGCCTGGATCAACACTTCGGCTTCTTCCATTTGCAGCCAACCTTTGACTTTTTCGTAGCCCGCAACGGCCTTGCCCGCCTTGCGTTGCAACGAAATCAGGTCAACCACACGGCGGACAAGTTGCTTTTCAACTTCATCCACCAAATCATCCGCAACCTTGACAGGTTGCTTGGCCGAGCGGGCGAACAGACCCTTCTTGGCCGCTTTCTCCAATGCGGCCCGATCCGCTGACACATACATCCCCCGACCGGGCAGTTTCCCCATGATATCAGGGAAAACATGCATATCGGGACCAATGACAAAGCGGATCAGCCCGTTTTTGGGCTGCGCCTCGCCAGTGGCGATACACTTTCGTTCGGGACCGTCTTGCCGGTCTTTAGAAACGCCACCACGTGTCATATCGTTCCCCAAGGCCCCGCGATCAGGCCTCGGCCTCCTCGTCCGTGTCGATGTCGGCATCGAACTCTTCGTCGACATCATCCGCTTCAAGCTCGGCAGGATCGACCCACCCCAGCAGGACGCGCGCGGTCATGATCAGCTTTTGCGCATCTTCCAGCGACAGATCGAAAGGTTCAAGTGTCCCTTCATCCTTGGTGCGTTCGCCATTCACGGTAGTCCAGCCGCCGGCCAGCTCCCAATCCGCGCAAGTCGCGAAATCTTCGAGCGTTTTAACGTCGTCTTTGGCCAGTGCCTCAATCATTTGGGGTGTCAGACCGTCGAATTCAATAAGCGTGTCGTCCACACCCAAGGCGCGCGCCGCATCAAGCGCCGCTTTGTTCTGCGCTTCGATCACGTCACGGGCGCGGGCTTGCAGTTCGCTTGCGGTGTCTTCGTCAACACCGTCGATGACCAGCAGCTCGTCCACTTCGACATAGGCGACTTCTTCGAGGTTGGTGAACCCTTCGGAGACCAGAAGCTGGGCAAAGAATTCGTCCAGATCCAGATTGTCCATGAACAGCTTGGTGCGCAGTTCGAACTCTGCCTGACGGCGCTGGCTCTCTTGCTCTTCGGTCATGATGTCGATGTCCAGACCGGTCAGCTGCGACGCCAGACGCACGTTCTGACCACGACGGCCAATCGCCAACGACAGTTGTTCTTCGGGAACGACGACTTCGATTTTGCCGGCTTCTTCATCCAGAACAACCTTGGAGACCTCGGCAGGCTGAAGCGCGTTCACAAGG
>NZ_DCAN01000004.1:2658-2951 GCF_002311545.1 Sulfitobacter sp. UBA1132
TCGCCCTGAAGCTCGTTCACGACGGCCTGAACGCGGCTGCCGCGCATACCAACGCAGGCCCCCACAGGGTCGATGGAGCCATCATAAGAGATGACAGCGATTTTCGCGCGCGAACCGGGGTCACGGGCAACGGCCTTGATCTCGATGATGCCGTCATAGATTTCAGGCACTTCCATCTTGAACAGCTCGGCCATGAACTCGGGCGCGGTGCGGCTCAGGAAGATCTGCGGGCCACGCTGTTCGCGACGCACATCCTTGATGTACACGCGGATACGGTCGTTCGGGCGATAGCT